>CAJXVQ010000082.1 GCA_913060685.1 uncultured Verrucomicrobiales bacterium | reverse complement strand
TACACAGAGTAGATCGTCGGCAGCGTCAGATGTGTATAAGAGACAGGTAGAGATCCGGTATCGGGGAGCTAAAACGGTGAACGAGGCGAAACTGCGTTCGCACATGGCTGTCGCTCCCGGCAAGATTTACTCCCAGACCGTCTTGGATGGGGATATCAAGAAGCTTTATTCGAGTGGTTTGGTCGATGATGTCGAGTTTTTTGCGGAAGATGTGGGTGGTGGAGTCAAGGTGATCGCCGAAGTTGTCACCAGGCCATTGATTCGAGGCTTGGGTTTTGAAGGGAATTCAATTTTCTCTGACGAGAAGCTGGCGGCCGAGACGAAAGTCACGGTGGGGCAGATCCTCAGTGATGCCGAGATTATCAAAGCGCGTCGTAATATTGAGAAGTATTATGAGGGCTATGGATATCCCAACATTCTCGTGGAGCACCGTTTGCAGGCCTCTGGTCGTGCTGGTTATGCTGATCTGGTTTTTAAAATTGGGGAAGGAGAGAAGAATGAGGTGAACAATATTCGCTTTGAAGGAAACCGGGCTCTCAAGGACGCTGATTTGCGAAAGGAGATGAGTACCAAGAAAAAAGGGTGGCTTTCGTTTTTTACCAAGTCCGGTCGTATTAGCGATGTCGTGCTTGAGGAAGATATCAAGAATGTCGAAGACTTCTACAAGAGCAAGGGATTCTGGCGTGCCAGGGTTGGCTCGCCAAAAAGAGTGGGGCGCAAGGATAATGGGGTCGATCTGGTCATTCCGGTGAATGAAGGCCCGCGTTACACCGTGAATGCGATCAGCTTCCCAAATATCAAAGTCTTTAAACGAGAGGAGCTTTTACCCGCGCTGAGTTTGGTGGGCAGGATGCCCTATTCCTCCAAGAAGATGCGCGATGACATCCGGATGATCCGGAGTTATTATGGTTCGCGGGGATATGCTGATGTTTCGGTGGTGCCTGATGTCCGCGAGGTGAAAGGTGCCAAGGTCAATATTTTCTACCGGATCACTCCGGGGACACGGAAGAAAGTGGGCCGGGTCAATATCCAGGGGAATACCAAGAGTCAGGACCGCGTCATCAGACGAGAGGTGCCGATGCGCCCGGGTGAGAATTTCAACTCGGTTGATTTGGACACCACGAAGCGTCGGCTTCAAAACCTGAACTACTTTGGTGACGTCCAGGTCACCAGTTCGAACAGCTCGCAGGAAGGCTTCCGGGATGTCAATATTCTCGTGAGCGAGCAGAAGACCGGATCGATCAACTTTGGCGTCGGTTTCAGCTCGGTGGATAACATTGTCGGTTTCGTTAACCTTGAGCAGGCGAACTTCGACATCACAAACTGGGGAACCTTTACCGGCGCCGGTCAGCGTTTCAGTGTGAGTTTGAGAGCCGGTGCCGAGCGGACGGATTTTCGACTTTCTCTTGTCGAGCCATGGTTCCTTGGTCAGAAGCTTTCATTGGGAACTGAACTTTACTATCGAGATCTCCTTTTCTTAAGTGAAGAGTATGATCAGACCAACGTGGGGGCATCGATTTTCCTGAGAAAGTCCGTTGGCCGGAAAGCCTATGTGAAAGGTGAGTATCGCATCGAATCGATCGATGTTCAGGCTGAGAGGGATACCTCGCCTGCCTTCATGGCCGAAGAAGATAAATATCTGCGTAGTGCGATCTCGCTGAACTACGTCTATGACAGCCGTGATAGCAATAAGCTGCCACGTCGTGGTCATAAGGTTGACCTGGGGATAACTTATGCTGGTGGAGTTCTTGGTGGGGATGTCGATACCTTCACGATTACGGGAGCTGGAACCAAGCACTGGAACCTTCCCTGGGATACCATTCTGACCGCTCGTGGTTCATTCGCGATGGTCGACAGTCATGGCGGCAGCGACGATATTCCAATTTTTGAACGCCAGTTCCTTGGTGGAGCGAGAGATCTCCGGGGTTTCGAGTTTCGTGATGTCGGGCCTCGCGATAGTGAAGGACCAAATGCAACCCAGGAAGTCTTGGGCGGTGCGACCAGCGTGTTTGGATCGCTAGAGTTGACGTTACCAATTGTGGAGCGGGTTCGTGGTGCGGTCTTTTTTGATATGGGATTCGTGAATGAAGATCCTTGGGACTTCAGTGGTAGTGATTTGGCCAGCGACGTTGGCCTTGGTCTGCGTCTTGATTTGCCGATTGGACCCCTCGCAGTGGATTATGCCATTCCCGTCAGTATTCCTGATGATGAGGCTGACAACGGAGGACAGTTTAACTTCTACTTGAATTACCAATTCTAGTATTACTCAATGCGTAATTCTCAATGACCTCGGTAGATTAACGATTTAAGCGGATTTCCGATACTTGTCGACCACCCCGGCGGGATGTTGCTTGGCCGTTGGGACGGTCTGGTCTGTTGAAGATCGCACGCATGTCGGCTGCGGCCTGTTCTCGCATGGCCACCGCAGGCATAATAGGACCGGACATTTTGCTGGAGACGCCTTGGATGTGAATCCCGGCGATTTAGTAAGGTCAAGCCATGGCGCCAAGGACCAAGATTCCACTTAAGCTCCGATCGACGAGGAAGAGGATTCGCCTCTTCGAGCCAAACTTCCATAGCGGCCAAACTACGGGGCCTGGTAGGTCACCTTCAATCGGAAGAACTGGCCGGGAACGTTCGCCAAGGGAGAGCTGAGTCGATAGGTGTGACGAGGGATTCCGTCCGGATCATTGACTGTTTGGACGAAGACGAAAGTGGGTGTTCCTTCGTCCCAGTTTCCCGCGAGGAGATCAGGCGATGCTTCGACGGTAATGGTCGCATCGATGGCGTCGGGATCGGCCCGGTAACTTACCGAGGGATAGACGATACCGTTGTCTGAGACTGTCGAAATGCTGATATGCTCTCCGGCAGAGAAGACGCTATCAGACAATCCCTGGGCGTATTCCACGATGGCGACGTAGCCGTCACCATCCAGGTCAGCGAGCGGGTCACCACTAAACGGGGTTCCGCCATCGGCAGTGCCCGGACTTCCTCCATTTGTGGGGCTTGAGGTCCAGCTTGAGGATAGGGTGGGGTCGAGATCGGAACCGGGATTGACTCTTACGAGTGAGGGACCACCGCCGTCGGCGTTCACTGGCCATGGGGCAAGGTCGTTGTAGCGGAAGCTGTCGATGAGGTTGCCATTGGCATCGACCAGCGTGATCCATTCACCGGTGTTGGAAAGCCGATTGGAGTAGTCTCCCGAGATTGTCACGCCGGGATACCTTGCTGCGAATGCGGTGCTATTGGCTGCGATCACGAATCTCTCTCCCGGCGCGATGAGTGTGCCGAGGGGGAAGATGAACTCGACGCCTTCGAGTGCATCACCAATCGGGATGAGGACGAAAGCGGCTTCGCCAAGGTCAACGGTGTTCGTGCCGATGTTCATGATCTCGATAAATTCAAAGTCATCTTGATCAAAGGTTGGATCCACGGCGAGTTCAGCGGCTGTGGGATCGGTGGGGTGGTAGTGGACTTCGCTGATCACGATGTCGGTCGCAGTTGCCGGGCCTGAAGTTGTGAAGAAGGCCTCGTTTAAAGCACTCCAGGTGCCGGCGGCGCTATTGTAAGTCCGTGACTTGATCCACACGGGACCATTAATGGCATCGGGGAGATCGAGGGTGACGGTTGAGCCGCTTCCAGACGGGCGGCCCGTCAATTCAAGATTGAAGCTGATATCGGAACTGGAGCTATTTCCCTGATGGATTTCAACGGCGATGGTGTTGGCACCGGCAGAGAAGACCGAGTTTGGGAGGGAGATGTTATCGATGGCGTTATCTCCAACGGTATTAGTTGCGTAGAGGTTAAAGGCCGGATTCGTGGGGAGGCCGAAGTGGCGGGCCACTTCCGAGCCATTCACGTAGACTACGTACGAATCATCGTAAGTAACGCTGAGCAGGAAATCTCCAAAGATCGAGGGGTCTGGAATTGTGACCTGTTTCCTGAAGTAGGTCGTCGCAAATCTGGCCCCATTGGGTCCGGAGTTCACGACGGTTTCCTCGTCGTTGTCTCCATATCCGAGTTCCGCGTCACCGGCTGCCCAGGACCCGTCGTCGAATATGGTGGTCCGCCAGGCTGTTCCCTGGTTACTTCCGTCGTCCAAGTACTTCCAGTTATCGCCATTTGAGACATAGGTCGTGGTTATGACGCCGCCGCCACCGCCACCGCTGATGCTCAATGTTGAAGCTGCAGGATTAATGCCTCCACCCAGAAGGCGGGGATCAAGATCGTCCTGCCAGTCGGTGTCATCCGAATCACCGGTGCCCATCATGTAGTAGACCTGCGTACCTGCGGTTGGCGCAATGACATCGATGGTGGATCCGGATGCGATGCTGCCTCCATGCTGGGAGTATCTTGGGGCATCGAGATCCGGATAGAGATCTGCGATGCGCAAGTGTCCTAGAAAGTCGGCGCTCCGTCCATTGATGGTATTGGTAAGGCTGTTGACCGCGTTGATCCAATTTTGCTCATCGAGTGGGTCTGATCTTTTGGAGTCCCCCCAGCGGGCAGACTCGGCAATAATGACATTCTCTACGGTGGTGCGGCGGGTTTCCATGAGATCGAGCACACTACTAGGTTCCAGCGCCCCTCCGTTGAAGAGAGCCTTGTGGGCGCGATCGGCAAATCGAATCCGATACTCCTCGGTGTTCTCAGCGAGGTCAAAGTGGAGGAACGAGGGATTGCTCTTATTGTAGGTTCCTCGGCTTCCCGAACCGTTTGAGGTGTTAATGCGGTCATTGGCACCATTCCATTTTCCGCCGGCTCCCATCGAGTGCTCACCGTCGTGGACAAAGAACTGGAAGCCAAAGCTGTCCCGCACGCGATTGTGGAGGGAATACCAGTTATTGGAGGCTCCCACGAAATCCGAAAGCGGAGCATCGTAGTTTCCAGTGTAGCCGATGATCATTTGGTATTCGATCAGGTTGTTGACATCGAGGAAGACCGGCAGGGCGGGGTTGCGGGAGCCGTCCGGATTCAGACCCTGCATCTGCATGAAACGGGCGAGGGTGGGGCTGGACTCCTGATCCCGGGCAAGGTTCCAAAGCAAATTCCAGTCGCTGCCGGTTGCGAAGGATCCATCGGTGGCTTCGGTATTGTAGCCGCCGCTGCTACCGGCTGATTTGATGGTGTCGTAGTCTTCACGGTCCCCACCGAGATAGGATTCGCCATAATTTGCTTCAGCCCGTTCCTGGCTCATGAAGAGTCCCCAATAAACACCATTCAGATAAAGATGATAGTAACGGCTGCGGGTGTGGGGTTGTCCGAAGGTGCGCTGTAGATCACGGCCCAGAACTTCGCGCAAGAAGGTGTTCGAAGTATCGTTCTGGAAAGCCCACGAGTAGTTCTGCGATGTTCGCAGATCGAGTTTGTCGAAGCGATCAACACCCTCGGCTCCAAACATCGGGTAGTTGAGTTTGCCGTCCCCATATTCACTCCGGAAGAAAAGACGGAAGGCGTGTTTGGGGTTCGAGGTGGAGCGACTAAAGCCCCCTCGAATACGGATGCCGCAGTTGCTTTGGAGGTTGCTGGTGGTGCCATCCGGGTGAATGAGCTCAAAGGAAGCTGGGCGCTCCCAGCTCCTTCCGCGTTGTCCCGGATTGACGTAGATTCCCTGGCTTCCGCTTCCGGTTAAGTTGGCTTGGGTTGTCGTGATTGAGACCGAGGGAATCGCCGATAAGGCATCGATCATTTCCTGCGCGGTGTAACGACTCGTGATGTCAGGATCCATGCCGTAGTTGAAGACCTGGCCATTTAGCGATCCGCTGGGCCAGCCTGGCGGAGCGACTTCGTTTGCGAATTGAGTCCGCACGTCATTCAAGAAAAAGTAGGTGTGGGTATCGACATCAGTTTCAAAGAATCCGGCCTTGAAGGCTGCGGCGCGAATCGTGGTGGTCGACGAAATGTTGATCGGTCCGGAGTAGATCGTTCCGGTGGTGCTTGTGGGTTCCGAGCCGTCGGTGGTGTAGCGGATCTGGGCATCCGGAGTTGCCGAGGCGATGGTGAGAGAGAAGGGTGCGGTGAAGAAGCCCCGGTCGATATCGAAGGTGGTGTCAGCGACGAAGCCCTGCGCAACCGGGCCGTTGGCGGCACTGGGTGTCGGGGTTTCGAGGAAGCCCAGGGAGATGGCGTTAGGTGCCAGACCGAAGGAAAATCCTTCTTCCTGTGCCGGGTATTCGGGAGCAAACTCTCCGACTGTGACAAAGCCGCCGCTACCATTGTCGCGGGTGAGAGCAAGATACTCGCCACCGGCTGAGAGCTTGAAATTGGTGTGAAGTTGGTTTCCGGCAACAGCACGATTTTTTGACGAAGCAAAGATCACGAGATAGCTGTCGGCGGGCATGATGACGGCAGGGAAGGACCACTTGCTTAACGTGGCGGGGTCATCGGTAAGGTGGAAGGTGGAGAGGTCGGCGGCATTGGGGCCGGGATTGTAGATCTCGATCCAGTCCTCGTTATCGCCATCTTCGTCAAGGAGGCCATCTGCAGCGGTGTCAGCGGAAAACTCGTTGAGGCGTGGAGTCGAAGGATCAACATCTACGAATAATGTCGTACTTCGAACGGTCGAGCCATCGGTATTGGTTGCGGTGAGAGAGTAGGTAGTGCTGGTGGTGGGCGAAACAGAGATGCTTCCTTCTCCGCTTCCATTGGTTTGAGGAAGGACGTTTCCAACTCCGCTATTGATGCTGATAGCGGTGAAAGGGGGGCTGACCTGCCAGGACAAGGTCGCGCTGCCACCTGAAGTGATGAAGATGGGATTGGTCTCAAATTGGGTGATTGACGGGCCGTTGGCGACGTCTACTCCGCTGCCATTTGCCGCGAGTAAAACAAAGGTGCCTGAATTGGTGTCTGTCGGTTCGTAGCTCCACGTTTCATTTCCGACGGTGACCGATCCTCCTCCGTCATGAGCGTCCAAAATTTCGATAACGTCGGACATGGGGTAACCGTAGGTGTCTCCGAAAAGGTAGACCGCTTTCGCGTGTTGATCGCTGAGGGGAGCGTCGAAAATGGCAACGTCATCGATGCCACCATTCCACTGTCTTCCGGTGCTTTGTGGGTTCTCGCCCAGAAGTAGGGAAAGTCCGTCGTCGGTCAGGCTGGGGGCGACGCCGGTTGCGACTTGCACGCCATCGACATACAGGAAGGTGTTTTCGCCGGCCTCGGAAATCGCCATAATGTGGTGCCATTGTCCGTCATTGATCGCTCCGCCTGCGATATCAGCCGAGCCTCCGGCATAGGAAATTTGCTGGGCATCATTGCTGCGCCTTGCGATTCGGTAATTGGCACCCTCGCCCTTTCCCAGAAGGCATTGCCAGCTCGTATCCCAGGTCGCCACTTGGCCCCAGATGGAGATGGTGAGGCTTCCTCCGGCATGCGCGATGTCATTGCTGCTGGGAATGGAAATGTGTCGGCTGCCATTCAGAGAGGCTGCCGAGCCAAATTGCGCTTCTGCCGAACTGTATGAGCTGCCTCCAATCCAGGTGCCGTTGTCTGCCGAGTTTCCAGAGGGAGCGGAGTCGTTGGTATTGTTATCTAGATTCCAGTAAGCGAGGAGGTCGTCAGATGGCGCCGCTATCGCCATTTTGATCAGTAGGAGAAATAAGAAGAGTGATTGTTTGTGCATCGTGTGTTTGATGAAACTACGCGAGAACCAACAACACATCCAATCGAAAGATTGCTACATTTTGTCGTCGAGCTTTCTGAAGCGGCTCCTGTTCTTATCGACAAAAGCTTTGATCCAAAGCCCGAGCCCGGTCTTGCGCTGGGTTTTCAGGTAGAGGAATCCGGTGCAGGCGGCAAAGAAGGCTCCCACGGCATCGACAATTAAATCCCACATCGTGTCGATGAGCCCTGATTTCTGCATGTTCATTCCTAAGAATTGATCCATCGAGAACTCGAAAATCTCCCAAATTGCGCCGATGGCCATTGCCACGCAGAAGCTGAGAAAGGCAATGGCAATAGGAGGTGCCGCGAAACGATCGCCCTCAAAGAGCATGAAAATAAGGATGAATCCGAAGAGCCCGAAGGCGATAGCCGAGCCGGTGTGGAGAATGACATCCCACCACCAGAAGCGCGCATAGAAGCCCTGGATTTCGCCCAAAAACAAGGTGGCGAAGATAAAAACGACGACCGCCGTTGCAAAGCGGGTCGGGATTTTAATGTCGAAGCGATCGGCATAGTTGATTGGAAGCCAGGTCAGAAACAAGGTGCCCGAGGAGATGAAGAGGGCGCTCCAATTTTGCCGGTAGATGGACCCGATGATCGAGAGGAGCAGAGCGCTCCATATCAGCAAGACAATCACCGGAGCCTTCCGAAGCGACATGGCTGATTAATGCACGGGGCACTGGCTAATTTTAGTGAAGAAGTCGTTGCCCTTGTCATCAACGAGGATGAAGGCTGGGAAGTTCTCCACTTTGATTTTCCAGACTGCTTCCATGCCGAGTTCGGGGAAGTCGACGATTTCCTGACTCTTGATGTGTTCCTTGGCGAGGAGGGCGGCGGGGCCCCCGACGGAGCCGAGGTAGAAGCCGCCGTGTTTTTTACAGGCGTCCGTCACCATTTGGGAGCGGTTGCCCTTGGCGAGCATGACCATGGAGGCGCCGTTTTCCTGGAAGAGGTCAACGTAAGGGTCCATGCGGCCGGCGGTCGTCGGGCCGAAGGAGCCGGAGGCCATGCCTTCGGGCGTTTTGGCCGGGCCGGCATAGTAGACGGGATACTTCTTGAAGTAGTCGGGAAACTCTCCTTTGGCTTCGAGGATTTCCTTGAGCTTCGCGTGGGCGATGTCGCGGGCCACGATGATGTGGCCGGTCAGTGAGACGGCCGTCGTGACCGGGTATTTTTTCAGGGTGGCAAGAGTGGACTCCATGCCTTCGTCGAGATCGATCTCGACGCCTTTGAATTTCCAGTCGCGGAATTCATCGGGGATGAATTGTCCGGGGTTCTCTTCGAGCTTCTCAAGGAAGATCCCGTCTTTGGTGATCTTGGCCTTGGCCTGTCGGTCGGCAGAGCAGGAGACGCCGAGGCCGACGGGGCAGGAGGCGCCGTGGCGGGGGAGGCGAATGACGCGGACGTCGTGAGCGAAATATTTCCCGCCAAACTGAGCGCCGATTCCGATCTTGCGGGCGGCTTCGAGAAGCTTGCCCTCGAGTTCGATATCGCGGAAGGCTTGGCCGTGTTCGTTTCCGGTGGTGGGAAGTTCGTCGAGGGAGCGGGCGGAGGCCAGTTTGACGGTTTTGAGGCAGGCTTCGGCCGAAGTTCCTCCGATGACAAAGGCAAGGTGATAGGGGGGGCAGGCCGAAGTGCCGATGCTCCGCATTTTTTCAATGCAGAACTCCATGAGGCTCGTGGGGTTGAGGAGTGACTTGGTTTGCTGATAGAGGAATGACTTGTTGGCAGAGCCGCCGCCCTTGGTCATGAAGAGGAATTTGTATTCCGATCCGGGGGTGGCGTAGAGGTCAATCTGGGCCGGGAGATTGGTCTTGGTGTTGGTCTCCTCGTACATGCTCAGGGGTGAAACCTGGGAGTAACGGAGATTCTCTTCCTGATAGGTTTTGTGAATTCCGGCCGAGAGGGATTCGGCGTCATCGGAGTTGGTCCAAACGGTTTCTCCTTTTTTGCCCATGACAATGGCGGTGCCGGTGTCCTGGCATCCGGGGAGGATTCCGTGGATGGCAATTTCGGCATTTTTGAGAAGCATGAGGGCGACCATGCGGTCGTTCTTGGTGGCTTCGGGATCGTCGAGGATGGCTGCGACTTGTTTGAGGTGGGAGGTCCGGAGTTTGAAGGAAACCGCTTTGATCGCTTCGTTGGCCAGAAAGGTGAGAGCTTGCGGGTCGATTTTGAGAATCTCGCGATCGCCGGCTTGTTCGGTGGTTACGAAGTCGGAAGAAATCTTCTCATACTCGGTGGGGTCGGGGCCAAGTGGAAAGGGATCCTGGTAGTGGAAATTAGTCATGGTTTTGGTGCGGGTTAAATGCTGCGTCCTTCGTCGATCTCAATATAGTCTATGAAGGTGAGAATATCAGCGCGATCAGTCTTTGGGTCTTCTTTTTTGCGCTTGGCGAGTCGTGCTGCGAGGTCGTCACGGAAGCCGCGGGTTTTGATGTAGGCGTTGAACCAGGCTTTCTCGTAATCCGGGCGGGTGACGCCATTTTCGCGGGCCCACCTGAGCGCGTTTTCATCGGTCGCTCCGGCGAGGATCCGGGCTTTGAGATCGTGGTAATCAACGCCAAGAAACTGGCAGGTCCAGAGATCCATCCCGAGTCCGAGATTGGTATGGAACTCGGGGTGGAGGGTCCCGGCAAGATGCTTGCGGATCTTGTCACACATGCGGGGGAAGTAGACGATTCCTTCGAGTTCATCGCGGGCGGAGCGGGGCATTTCGTAACCGTCGGTCATGATTTTAGTGAAGCGGTGAAGTGGCAATTGGGCCAACGAAAAACCGAGAGGGTGGAACGATTCTTTGGTTTCCGGTTCTTTAAAGGAACCTCGCAATGACGACTCGAAACCCCGCGAGACACAGGAAGATCGCGAAGGCTTGGGCAAAAAGGTAGACGACGGAAAAGAGGATGAGGGTTCTTTTTCCGGCTGTTTGTCGTGAGGTGTGGATGTAGGAGCTCAGGATCGAGACGGCGAGTGCAAGGAGCGTCGCCAAGCCAAGCCCCAAGGCCATGATGAGGGTCGCCTTCATCGCAATCACTGCGGAAAAGGCGATGATGAGTACGATTGAGGGGAGAAAGAACAGGCCAAGCAAGCGGAGATTTGACCAGCTTTCGAAGCGCGACACCATTGGGAGGTCGGCCGGGTTTTCGTCCGGCGTTTCGTAGGGGTTGGTGTCGCTGATCATTTATCGAATCAGCGTTCTAAGCCTTCTTTTCCTTGATAACGAAGGAGACGGTGCCGACGACGAAGAGGAGCGCGAGGAAGCCCATCCCCCATTTGCCTGCCTCAAAGTCGCCAAATTTCTTATGGGCAGTGGCCCAATAGGAGCCAACGGTCGCCATGGTGGTGGAGAAAATCATGAGGACATTCCAGATGATACGTGCTCTTCCTTCCGGGCGCTTGTCTCCGAGAACTTTTTTCGAGTTCATGAGGAGGAGGAAAGTGAAGTAAGCGATGGGGAGCATGGATCCGCCGATGACCGAGGTCGGAACAGCGAGGGCGGCGAGGCTTTTACCGGTCCAGAGTTTTGGAAAGGCAAATCCAGCGAGCCCGGAGACGGTGCAACCGATGAAGTAGGGCGTTTTATTAGAGAGGGCTTTGGCGGCATTCGCGGTGCCTCGTCCAGCAAAGAGCTCCTGGAAGGCGAGACCATTGATGAGCATCAGAATAATGATGGTCGAAACGGCCATACCGAGGACTCCGATTCCAAAGATTTTCTGGGCAACGACATTTCCGGTGAAGGGAGCGAGGGTCACCGCGAGGGACTTGGCGTCGCGCTTGTGGAGCATTCCTGCGAGTTGGCGGTCGGCTTCGGGAAGGGCGGCGATCGCAGCTTGTGTCGCGACTGCGCGGGCTGCTTCATTTTCTGCGGGGATGTCTTGGATTGCTTGTTGAACGATGGGAACTCCGGCGAGAAAGCCGTCGGTGGCTCCCGCTTCAAGGTCATCGGTCTTACCGTGGAAAGAAGAGGCTGCCGCGATGACCACGCAGGAGGTGGCGAGGAAGAACGGAACAAAAAGTCCGATGGAGAGATCCGTGATGGAAAGTCCGCGGTGCTTTGGTCCCCACTTCTTTTTGAGAAGAGTGTAGGGGAGGAGGAAGGTCATGTTGATCCCCACGGCAGTTCCAAAGGCCGCAAAGATGACGCTTTTTTGACTCGCGATGATTTTTTTGTCCCACCATGTGGAGTCCGAGGAGTTCTCAATCAGGCTGCTAAAAGTTGCCGAGGGTGAGTTTACGAGAGAAAAGTTTGGAAGATATCCGCTGAAGATTTCTCCCCATGGGAGTTGGCCCGAGCTGGCGAGGCTGACCACGACCGCCATGAAAGAGAGGACAATGATCGCGACCATGACCTTGATGATCTTATCAAAGAGTTTCGCGCCGCCACCTCCGGATTCGTAGAGGTAATTGACGAACATCCCGATGGCGAAGAGAACGCTGATAATCAGCCATTTGTTGACCTCCATCCCGGAAAAGAGGTTTTGTTGAACAGCGGCCGTTCCCAGTGCGAATTGCGGCATGACCCAGACAATGTTGGCCATCACGGTGGCGACGACCCAGGACCAACCGAGGAGGGGATTGAGGTGCTTGTTGATTGCTCCAAGGGGACGCTCACCCGTGGAAAGGGTGACGTAGGCGATGGCGGAAAGCATGATAATGCCGCAAATCATCGCAAGTGGCTGGACCCAAAGAAGGTCGTAGCCCGAGACCACGCCCAGATAGAGGGCTCCGGCGAGCGAGCCGCCTCCGAGGGTGATCGCACCCTGCAACCAGCCGGGACCTGAGATCCTGGCATACCCGAAAAACTTTCCAACGGGACTCTTGTCCTTCACCTCATCGATCACGTCCAGTTCGCGCTGGTATTGGTCCTTGTCACTCATGTGTGCCACAAGTCTTGTGAATGGATCGCCTCGGGAAAAGGAAAAATGCCGTTTCAATGACACTCGGCATTGCGGGAACGGATTGTCGAGGTCAAGCTAAGCGCGTTGACAACCATCGAATCACCACCCGCGGCTCCCGGTCTCGCGAAGGATCTGCAAGTTCTCACGAAGTTGCGGCTCAATACTTTCGTGCTCATCACGACCCTCTTTGGTTTTTTCCTGGGAGCCTCGGAATCGGGTGGGATGTCCGGAAATTGGTGGCTTCTGCTACACACTCTGATTGGGACCGCGGCTTGTGCCTTTGGTTCGGCGGCATTTAACCAATTAATGGAGATCGAGGACGATGCCCGGATGAAGCGCACTTCCGACCGGCCTTTGCCTTCGCGGCGGATGAGTGTCCTGAAGGCCTTCGGGATTGGGTGGGGATTGGCGGCATTTGGCGTGATCCACCTCGCGGCCAAGGTCAATGCGGAGGCGGCGGTTCTCGCTGCTGCAACGATCGCCATCTACGTCTTTGTCTACACGCCTATGAAGAAATGGCATTCCACCAATACCCTGGTGGGGGCGATTCCCGGGGCCATTCCTCCCTTGATCGGTTGGGTGGGAGCCGGTGGCGATTGGTCCGCTTGGGGTGGATGGTTCCTCTTTGGACTCCTGTTTTTTTGGCAACTTCCGCATTTTGTCGCGATCAGTTGGATGTGTCGCGAGGAATATGAGGAAGCGGGTTATCAGATGTGGTCGAATGGAGACGTGACCGGTAAAAAGACGTCGGTATTGTTTGTGGTGTTTTCGATTTGTTTGATGGCACTGGTCGCTGCCGGAGCTGCGACCGGGCTTTTCCCCTGGTGGGTGGCAGTCGGGCACACTTTGCTGGTCATTTATCTCATGAGGCCGATTTTGACTTATCGGGCTTCGGGAGAGCGGGCACCGATGAGAAAGGCTTTTCTGGGAACTTTACTCTATCTTCCTCTGACGTTGGTCGGTCTTGCCTTTGCTTGGAGTTGAGCTAGTTTGCGGGCGAAGTGGATGTCAGCAAATTAGAGCCAGCCGATCGGGACCCGAAGAAATTGCGCGCGACCGCGTTCAAGCTCGTCATTTTCATGGTTTTCAGCGGGGTTTTCCTGACCTTTGCCTATAATAAGTACCGGGAGCGGACTTCCGACAGTGATCGTCCGAGCCTTTTGACAAAGATCACCGAGCCTGATGTAGAGTTACTGACATCCGACGGGCAAATGCGTAATCTTCAGGATTTGAAGGGGAAGGTCACGCTGGCGATCACGTTGCCAAGCGTCCCGCAGCCTGAGTCTGAAGCGTCTCTCGATGCACTTGAAGCGATCATGGCAGCCTTCAAGGGTAAGCCGGAGAAGCCAACGATCCTGGTCTTTGTGTTGGATGGAACCAATACCGAACCTGAAAAGATGGCGTCCGTGCTCGCGGAGTATGGCAAGGAGCCCGAAGTTCTTCGGGTGGCGGCGAATGCCGATGGCAAGACTTCCTTGCGCTCGTTTTTAAAAGCCAAGATGCGTTTCAATATCACGCCAACCGAAAAGGATGGGAAGTTTGTCTATGATACGCGACTGGTTCTTCTTGATCAGCATTTACACGTGCGGGGCCATCCGGGTGCTTCGCATGGCTGGGACTTTGAGAAAGTTGCGGGATTCGACCGGGAGTATGCCGAGGCTCAGGAGAAATTCCCGGAAAAGGAGATTAATCCTCCCCCGTATACGACGGAGAAGCTCCGCGCGATGTTGGTTGATTCGATCAACTACCTGTATGAAAATCCAAATGAGAAAGGACAGAAATGACGGATAAGAAGAAAATTACACTTATTTATGCCGGGGTCGCGGTGATCTCGGTCTTGATTCTGGGATTGTCGTTTTTCCTGATGAGTCTCAGGAGAGTGAAGAAAGAGCAGGCTCCTCCCGCGACTGATGTGGGGAAAGAGTTCGTCGATGAGATGATGGTACTCGAGTCCGACTTTGAGCTGGAACGCCAGGATGGCACCAAGGTGAAGGTGTCCGATTTGAGTGGGAAGGTCTGGCTTGCGGCCCAGTTTTACGCCTCTTGTCCGGAGTGCGCCAAACGGAATCAATCGTCGCTTATCCAGATTTACAATGAGTTCAAGGACGAGCCGGAATTCGTGGTGACCTGCTTCTCGGTGGATCCCGAGAATGACACCCAGGAATTACTTTCGGGAGTTCGTGAGGGCATGAATCTGGAGCGAGACAATTGGTGGTTTTTGAGAGCCGAGCGGCAGAAGCTTTGGGATTTCATGACCGAGAAAATGTATTTCACGACAATCATCGAGCGTCGTGATCCGATTGAGGCTGCCCAGAAGGGTAGATGGGCCCACGACATGGGCTACCAACTCTACCGTGGAGATACTCTCGTTCACAAGTGGGACGAAGGACACCCGCTGGATCAGTTGCGGGATGAAATTAAGGAGGCTCTTCGCGAGATGCGCGAGGCCGGGGAAGAGAAAGTCACCACAAACGAGCCATGAGTCATATCCCACTTCTTAAACAGCCGGTTCTCATTGAACGGGCTGCAAAGCTAAAGATCGTTGTCTGGATTCTCAGCATTGTCGTGCTGGTGCTCGTGGCGCTCATGCGCTCGCCCTACAAGATTGTGGTGTCCCTGGAAATGGAGGAGTGGATCAAGCAATTGCCCGGTGTGATCGCACTGATCAATACGCTGGTCGCAGCCTTGCTTCTTGGCGGAATCTGGGCCATTACCAAAAAGAACCATAAGGTTCATCAACGGTGCATGACGGCGGCCCTGGCTCTCTCCAGCATTTTCCTAGTTTGCTACGTGACCTATCACTTCACGACCCACGAGACGATTTTCGGCGACGCCGATGGGAACCGCGTGCTTGATGAGGTGGAGAAGGAGAAATTTGGGAAGATGAGGATGCTCTATCTCGGTGTTTTACTGAGCCATATCGCGGCTGCTGCGATTAGCTTCCCCATGATTCTCATGACTTTCGTCCATGCTTGGACGCGTGATTTCGAGAAGCACCGTAAACTGGCTCGCAAGACCTTCCCGCTTTGGCTTTATGTCTCAGTGACGGGGCCATTCTGCTACTGGATGCTGAAGGCCTTTTATCAGTAGTTTTACGGATCCAGGTAAGCGCACTCTAGCAACTCACCTTGCCTCCACATCCGCAGCCGGCATTGCCTGCCAACTTTTCGGCGATACGATGAGCGGTTGGAGTGATGGAGAGGCCACCGAGATTGGTGCAGCGGAGTTCGCGCGGGATTTGGTGGGCGACCTTATTCATCGCGAGGACGACTTCATCGAAGGGGATGAGGTGATTGTATCCGGCGAGTGACATGTTGGTGCAGGAAAGGGCATTGGTCGCGGCCATGACATTCTTACCGAGGCAGGGGGCTTCCACGCGGTTGGCGATGGGATCGCAGACCATGCCAAAGGAATTTTGCAGAGCCAGTGAAGCAGCGGCCATTTGTTGATCGTTGCTCCCGCCGCCCATCCAGGCGAGTGCAGCGGCGGCCATCGCTGATCCGGATCCGCATTCTGCCATGCAACCACCTTCCTCGGCGGCAAAGGTGGCATCGAGGGTGATGAAGACGCCGATCATTCCAGCGAGAAGAAGAGCTCCATTTTTTTCTTCATCAGATTTACCGAGGGCATTGGCGACGGCGAGAACGGCGCCCGGCATGGCACCACATGACCCCGCAGTCGGAGCGGCGACAATGACACCCATGGAGGACTTCACCTCCATGATCGCGGTGACCGAGCGGATGATGGCATTGGAAATTTCGCCTTGGATGAGGCGGCCTTCGTTTTCAGCAGCTTGAAATCCGGGTGATTGGGAAGGGAGAATGCGATCTTCGTAATGAGTTCCGGCGAGACCGGTCTCGATGGCGGCTTCCATGATGACGCGAATCTTGTCCATCTGCGCCATGACAGCGTCTTCGGTGATACCACCGCGCTCAGCTTCATAGCGGCAGGCCATCTTCCAGAGTGGAACTCCGGCGGTGTTGGCGGCTTCAAGCATTTCTCCGGAACGGGAAAAGGGGACTTTGATTTCCTTGCGAGCGAGGACTGGCAGGACGGGGGGAAGGTGGCGGACCCGGGTGGCGCCGAACTGTGTCGCCAGCGCATTCAGGGTGTCTTGGTCCGGAGCACTTCGCAGGCTGAGATTGAGTAATCCGGGCCCGTCCCCGGTGGAATGCCAGGAGCTTGTTTCGGCGGCGAGATCGGAAAGCAATTCCGGCTGCTCGTTGATCCAGAGCAAGACATGGTGATAGTCGCCCGCCGAGGCGAAAGGAATACCTGTCTCTTATACACATCTCCGAGCCCACGAGACCGAGGCTGATCTC
>CAJXVQ010000081.1 GCA_913060685.1 uncultured Verrucomicrobiales bacterium | reverse complement strand
GTCAGCTGGAGCTGGTGGTAACCACCTCGTCGCCGTGACCGCTGGCGGGCAACCCATCGGCGATGGCAAAGGGCACCGCGGCCATGTCCGTTTACGCGAAAAAGATCTCGCCCCGCTGCTCGCCACATTTCGCGCCTTGCCAGAAAGCGCCCGCAAACCTCAACTCCCCGATCCGAAATCGGCGACACCCGCAAAACGACCCGTTCCAAAGGCTCCGAAAAACGGGCTCGTCGTGCGCGGATATTGCACCTACCTCGAGACCGACGAGAACGGTAAAGCGCAGCGCGCCAAACGACTTTACTATCAGCAAAACCCCGACGCCTGGGCTGCTGAAACACAGAACGACATGCTCTGGCTCACCGAGGCGGAGTGGCACTCACTCATCCCGAGGAAGAGCGTCGTTGGCACCCAGACTCTCGTCCCAAAGGAGATCCAACGACGCTTCTTCAGCACCATTGGCATCGACTACATGGAAGGCAGCGTGAACGCTCTGCCACTGCGAGAGTCAACCATGACCATCACCGTTGAAAAGACCGGACAGCTGCGCATCGACGGTTACGGAAAGATGGGGAAAGCCTATACCGACCAATCAAAGAAAAACCCCCGCACCCGAGGCTGCGAGCTATCAGTGAGCGGGCGCATCCACTACGATCCGGAACAGAACAAGATCACCGCCTTTAACCTGATCGGCCTCGGCGAAGCCTGGGGAAACAAAATGGAATACACGAGGCGCGAGATCGGCCTCCCGGGACCAAAATGGCAATACGGCATTGCCTGCGAACTCGTGACCGGAAATGCGCCTGACGACCTAATCCCGCCCTACAACATGCTGCACTACGGCAGCAAGATGGCATACTTCACCGGGGAGTAACATCGGCTGTGGCTGAAGCTCACATCATACGTCCTCGAGCATCGAGGTGGCATCGCCAAATGTTCCCGGCCGCACGTCCATCTTGTCCATCAAGGAGAGATAGAGCCGGCACATCTGGCGTTCTGATTCCCCCTTGTAGTCGAGCACGCGTCCTCCCTTGGTCCGGCCGCCGGCACCACCGAGAAGCGCCACCGGAAGCTGGCTTGCGTCGTGGTTACCGGTGAGCATCGAGGAGCAGAACATCAGCATCGAATTGTCGAGCGCGGTGCGTTCCCCCTCCTGGATCGCGTCGAGTTTGCCGGCGATGTAGCCGACCTGCTTGAGGAAAAACTGGTTCACCTTGAGCCAGTCTGCGGTGTCGCTGTGGGACAGGAGATGGTGGATCATGTAGTCGACGCCAAGGTTCGGAAAACGCAGCGACGAGTGGTCGTTGTTCAACTTGAGCGTGCAAATCCGTGTGGTGTCGGTCTGGAAAGCGAGCACCAAAATGTCGCACATGATGCGCATGTGCTCGGCAATGTCCTGCGGGATACCGTCCGCCGGGCGCGGGATATTCGGTTCGTTCAGCGTTGGGCGCCAGCCTTGAAACTCGCCGCGCTTGCCGGCATTTTCGATCCTGGTTTCGACTTCGCGCACCGAGTCGAGATACTCATCGAGCTTCCTTTGATCGAGCGAACTCACCTTACGTCGCACGTCTTTTGCGTCCTCCAAAACGGCGTCGAGAACACTCTGGTCCCCCTTGCTCGCAGTGTCCTTGAACAAGCGATCAAAAGCGAGGGCGGGATAAAGCTCGAGCGGCGTCGGCGTCGTCGGCGAACTCCACGAGATGTGCGAGCTGTAGAGCATCGAGTAATTCTTGTGCACCGACGGATTTGATTTCTCACAACCGAGCACCAGGCTGGGAACCTTGGTCGAGCGCCCGTGATGCCTGGCCAGGAGTTGGTCCACACTCATGCCCGAGCGAATCTCCCCACCGGATGCAAGTGGCGCACCGGAGAGCAGGTTGCCAGTCTGTGAGCTATGAATATTCCCCTTTTGCGCTTCGGCGTTGTGCAGGCCGCGGATGAACAACAGTTTCTCGCGGTAGTCTGCGATCGGATCTAACACCTTCCCCAATTCCATCGCCTTCCCCTCGCCCTTTGCCCACCATTCCTTCGAGTGGAAGCCATTGCCGGAGAACAAGACTGCCAGTCGCACCGGAGCCTCGCTCGCGGGCTCGCGTGCCTTTGTCTCGTCACCCCAGACGGTGAGCGATTCCATCCATGGCAGGGCCATCGTCACGCCTGCTCCTCGAAGGAAGGCGCGACGGTTGAAGAGGTGGGATTTTCTTTTCATTATTTTATTGGGTGGTCACGGCCGCGGATCTCGCGAAACTGACGGCTGAGGACGATCCCCTCGACAATCTGGGAGATCCTAAAATCATTTTGCGCAAGCTGCGACTGGATCTCGTCGAGCAAGGGCCCGTCGCTGAGGAGCACACCGCGACCGAGGGCGTAGCCGAGGAGCTTGCGAGAGAACTGGCGCACGAAATCCTCTCTGCGATGATTGAGGAGATAGTCACGTAGTCCGTCGACCCCGGAGAACCGGGTCCCGTCGAGGAGCTTCGCGCTTGCATCGATCGGCAGGTGGGCACTGTCTTTCAAGCGGAAGCGACCAATGGCGTCGTAGTTCTCCAGTGCAAAGCCGAAGGGATCGATCCGATCATGGCAACGTGCGCAACTGGGATCGCTGACGTGCCGCTCGGTCAACGCGCGCTCGGTCAGCCCCTTTGGCGGTGCGTCGCCCAGAACAGGAATCCCTTTCGGCGGCCGCGGCAATCGTTCACCAAGCAAGGTCTCACTGATCCATGCTCCACGCAGGATCGGGCTGGTCCGCGAAGCTCCGCTCTGTTTGGCGAGCGTCGCACCGAATCCCAACACGCCACCCCTCCCTTGCGCACGGACGCCTTCGACCCGCAGCCACCCGGCTTCGTCGGAACCGCCGATCGCGTAGTATTTGGCAAGCGTGCCGTTCACGAAAGTGTGATCTGCATTGAGGAGATCGAGCACCGACCCGTCGCGCTGGAAGAGGTCGGTGAAGAATCGCACTGGCTCTTCGCCAAGAGCACTGCGGACAGCGGCAAATCCTGGAAAGTGGCGCTCGCTCTTCTCATCGAAGCTATCGAAATCGCGCACGTGAAGCCACTGGCTGCCAAATTCAACGGCGAGGCGACGCACGCGCTTGTCCTTAAGCATCCGTTGAGTCCGGGCTGCGAGGACATCGGGATTTTTCAATTTTCCGGCAGTAGCGAGCGACATCAATTCTTCGTCCGGAGCCGAACTCCACAGGAAGTAACTCAAGCGCGATGCCAGTTCGAGATCGCGCACCGGTGCGGAAGATTTTCCGGGCGGCGGGCTCTCCAGTTTGTAGAGGAAGGCTGGTGCCACGAGAACACGGGCGAGGGTAAGGCGGGCCGCCGCTTCGTGTCCTAACTCCTCTTTACGCAGCTTTTCATAAAGGGATCTCAGATCCCGCTTCTCCTTCATCGTGAGCGGGCGACGCCACGCCTGGCCCGCGAAAGCGAGAATGCTTTCCAGGTGGCTTGGCTCAGCCGCGATACGCTCTTGTTTGAACGCCTCCGCGCGTTGCTTGATCGGTTCGCGCATCGGGGTGAAGGCACTCGGGTCGGCATCCTGGGTCGCGAATTGCCACAACTGCTCGAAGGCGTCGACAAGCTGCAAAGCGTCCTCGCTGACAAAGTGGAGTTCGCTCCAAAGCTTATCGAGTTGTTCCGCTTCAGCATCGTCGAGCATCAGACGACGCAGGTGGTCATCTTCGCGATAGAAGAGAGTGAGTGTCACGACTTCATCAACCGGAACGATCTTGGTGTAGCAGAGCGCCGCCGGGAAGAGTTCCCGGAAGGCCTCGATGTCAGCGGCGAGACGGCCCCGCGCTTTGCTGCCGTCGTTGACGATAATCGGCACCGAGGATTCGACCGGCACGAGGCCATCGCTCCACAGTTTTTTTCCGCCCGTGGGATTATTCAAGCCGGCAGCGGGACCAGATGTTTCCACGGGAGGGGTGAAGAGCACGCGCATTTGCACACTTCCCTCTTTCCCGTCTTGCGGATGCAAACTGACGCGGGTGACAAGTTCCGCTCCGGCAGCCAGAGCAGCTGGGATCCGGTAGGTGAGAACCGAAGGCGCCGTCGCGCGGATGTCTCCAGCGGCAGCCTTGATGCCGGGTGCGCTCTTCCCCCATTCCAAGGGGCCGTCCCAATCGAGAAGGGTCGCCCGCAAGCTTGTGTCCGCATCTCCGGCGACACTTGAACCGAGCAACAGCTCCAGCACTTGGTCGGCGGCGGTCTTTCGGTCTGCCTTCGACTTGCCATCAATGACCGCGGTTCGCCAATTCGCCAAGACCGATCCAGGAGGTACGACACTCCCCGGAGTTTCATCAGCTTCCGATGCGCAGAAGTGCCAGACATCGGCGTTGCCGAAGGCGTCGGCCAAAGGATTACCATCATGAAGGCGATCAACCACCTGCTCAGCAAGATCCCATGAGCGTTTCTTGTCGCCGACTTCGTGGATCGTCAGTCCGATAACCGTCGAGTCACAGACGTGGTCACGATTGCGTGGATTGATCGCAAACTTCACCAGATCGCCGGGCTGCACTGCGCATTCGGTTTCCGGATTAAAATTTTTCAGGGCACCATTATCGATCGCTCCATTGGCGAGACTTGTAATTCCAGTCCGGCTCACCAAATCGACGCGCCACTCGACGCCGTTGCCGCAATTGCCATCGGCATCCGCAACAAGCCCACTCATGACGATCTTGCCCGCGATGGGGCTGCGCCAATAGACGATGGCCTCCTTGGTCGGTGACGGATGCATGATCACGCTGCGACCGGGCATGGTCAGGGTGCTGAAGCTTACCGCCTTCCCCGAGGCATTGCCGGTGAGGCTGGGCGTCTGCGCCGAACCCCAACCGCGGATGTCGGGGTTACCCGCGATCTTGACGTGTTTTTCGATGTAGTGGCCTTCTGCTTTTGGCAAGACCGACCGCCCGAGTTGCACCAGCGATGCCCAACGACCTGCGAGGATGACATCCAGCTTCTTACGCTGCGCAATCTCATGAACCGGCTTCTTGCTCCGATGAGATTCCGCGAGCACTTCGAGGTAGGCGCTTGTCCGACCCAGCTCCGCAGCCATGACTTTGTTCACGCGTTGCACCAGGGACGCTGCATCGGCGAGTGAGACCGGTGGACGTTTCGGGTGGACGATCTTCGGGCTTTGCCAGATCGCGACATCGCCCGGCTTCCCGTCGCCGGCATCGGAGGTGTGGAGGTAGATCGTGATGTCTTTACCATCGACGGGAGCCGGAAGTTTCACCCTGAGTTCCTTCGAGCTGGCCAGGGGATCGACTGGCTCCTGCCACGCCTTGGGGCCATCGCGTTTCCCGATGTGCCCAACGGTGGTGAATCGCCACAGCGCGCGCTGCCAACGGGCAATCGCATCCGTCAGGGCCTGCGCATCTTCAGGTTTTGACTCGCGCCATTGATTGCGGATCGGATCCAACAGAAGCGATGGTTTCGTGTCATTCAAGGCCATCCACAGCTTGCCGAGATACTTCGCATTCACGCCATGATCACGCGCGAGGTTTGCGATGTTCCTTCTTTCCGCAAGCAGATCCGCCCGTCCTTCCAAAGTCACCGCGAGATAGCGCTGCAATGGCAACACACCGCCGTCTTTCGTATCAAATTTGATTCCCTGGAGGTTGACAGCCGTCCCGCCTCCCGCATTCGAGAATTTGCCATAGAAAGCGCGGATCGCAGCGAGCTTCTCGTCGGTCAAATCGCGACGAGTTGTTTTCCCGGAGAATGCGATTCCATCAGGGAGGAACACAGCGTGCTTCGCGACTTCCTTTGCCGCATCAAAGTATTTCGTAAACAGCGAGGGCGACATTACGAGGGCGGCTCCGGCATTGCTGAAGCCTTCGCCAGCCGCCCCATCAACCGGAAATTCGTGGGCCGGATCCAAGGATTCGACCCCGGTAAGATCTCGCAGACTGTATGTGTATTCCGCATTAGAAAGCCGCCGAACCACCACCGGCCCGGGGTCGCCTGCATTGGCTTCGCCAATTTTCCGTAGTGTCGAATTCACCCATGAAAGCAATTTCACTTTCTCCTCCGCGGAAAGCTGCGGCTTCTTCTTTGGCGGCATCTCCCCAAGCTCCAGCTGCTCTTCGACGAGTTGCCAAACCTTCCCGTCGCTGCGGATCGCCTCGAGCGAGTCGAAGCGCTCGAGATCCAATTCCCCTTCCTGTTCCTCGGTCGAGTGGCAGTCGAGACAGAGTTTCTCCAACAGCGGTCGGATCTCGGTCTTGAACTGACCGACATCATCTTTGGCTGCTGAGCTGGGCAACGACAGGAACACAATCGCGATGACAGCGAAAATCTCACGGAGCGATGGAAGAGAGCAATTCATCGTTAGGGTAATGTGTAATCTCGAATCCACGCATGGTGCCGTTCGAGGTTGCTAATTTGTCGGCGTCGATTCCGAGCCGGTGCAACATCAAGACGGAGAGGTTTGCGAGTGGATCGTTCTTGTCTTTGTCAAAGCCGTGGTGCTTACCGTGTTGAAAACCACCTCCCGCCAGCAGCACTGGAAGTTTGACGTTGCTGTGTGACTTGGCGCTGTCCATCGGATTACCATAGAGAACCATCGTGCGGTCCAGCAAGGCTTGATCGCCCTCATCGCCCTCATCGCTCTCATCGCCGCACCGAATCCGACTTTTGCGATCAAGGCGCAGGTGAGGAATCGGCTGCATGCACTTGTGTTTGGCTACTGAATTCTCTTTTTGGAAATCAATGTTCCATCATACCAGTGCTAGTGCCGGCCACGGATAACCGCCTCACAGACGAAGGCAGGGCGTCGATCAAAATGACCTGCTCCGGCAACTTTTGGGGAGAGAAGATACCCGCCCCACCAGTAAGCATGGGTCCACCGCCACACCCGGAGCTTGGTCCGACGGTAATGAGCCATAATGCGATCGCTTGAGTGACGATTCTCCTCATTGTATTTCCCTCTTTCATATTGAGACGAAGGCCTGCCGGCCGCTACTGGGGCCGCTCCTCCGATTCGGGTTTCGGTTTTTCATGACCCTCCGGCTTGGACTCCGTGGCGGCAGCGGGTAGGTCAGAGCCCTTGTTTGTCGTGTCTTGAGACTGGCTGGTGAACTCCGGGCCAAACATCCACAGCCAACCGATGTAGGTTGCGGGTGCCGGGAGCGCCAAACATGCGAGCCCGAGTTTCCAGTGGAAAAATCCGCCCGCGAACGCGAACACCAGGAAGATCCCTCCGGCGAGCGTGAGCGCTCCGGCGAGATAGTGGAGGTATCGCGGAATCGGCATCCCACGCTTGATCCAGGAGACCATGCAAATCACCCAGACGACAAAGATCAGAGAGAAGACAATGCCAATCGACAGTTCAAGGAAGTTCATGGTTGGGAGCCTGCCGCCTCGGATACCATTCGGCCATTATAAGTTTGGTGACGATTTGGATGAACCTGGTTACAGCCCGGTTGCACCGGATCCGTGAGTAGTTCTCTAGCGATCGTAATGCCGGAACCGGACCGCTCAGCGGGGTCGAGTTTTAGGTTCTGGTTCGCCTATTTGGCATATTTCAGACCGGCAGCATGGATGGGTGCCCGCAATCTCATCCGAGGTCGTAGATGATCACCCACCAGTGCTTGGAAATCCTGCGGCCAAGCTTCCACTCGCGACCGAGCTCATCGATGTCCGCCGTGGTGACCGGCGTGTCAGAGTAAAGAACACCCGACTCGCCCGCGTGCCCCGAATCGCGGGTCTCGAAGGCCGCCTTTAGAACGCCTTTCGGCGATACTTCCGCCCACACCAGCCCCCGGCCCTCTCCTCGTTTGAGGTGCTCGTCGTCCTTCAAGGGGCGGAGCGAGGAAGGACTCGGGAAGTGCTTGAGTCGAAAGCGATGGACGCGTCCCGGATCCATTGACTTCGCCCGCAACTGTGCGACCACAGCCTCCAGCTTGGCGCGGGGGAAATCCGGCTCCTGCCGGATGATCATGATTTCGACCTCAGGTCCCGTATTCCCGCCCTTATACTTGAAGTGGATGACGCGAATCTCGACTGCGGGAAGCTTGGCGTTTTCATAAACGGAGAGGTTGACGACGGCATTGAGAGCTCTCCCTTTGGTACTCGCGAGAACCATTTCCTCTTTGGTGAGTGTTCGAGTGTTCCATCCGTCCCCGAGAAAGCGGCGCAGCGTGCCGGAGAATTCCTTCGAACTGAGAACCGTTTTCAGGTGATAGGTCTCTTTGCCATCGATGATCTCCTTTTTCTCCAGGCTTGCATTCGGCATCCCTTCCGAGAAGTCGGGAACGGCTGCATCCCGGGCATCAAGCGTCGTGGCGAGTTCCCTGGTTCGCAATGCCCACGTCCCCGTTGCCGTTTTCTGGTGCCTTGTGAAAAGCGACAGCTCTCCAGTCGCGGAAACGCCCTCCTCTTTGGAGAGTTGGCCGGTATAGTGGAACGTCACAAGATGACCCTGCTCCTCCCGGGTCACCCACATCACGACGCGGTCACCCGCCACTTTGCCATCAATGGTGACACCATTTCCCATGGCGCCCTTGGTTTCGAACGTGAAGCCATCGCCTCCTGATTTGAGCGCCCCTTTGAGCTCCGTTTTCCTCCTTTCCTCGGCCAAGGCCGAGATGTCCAGTTCGAGGGTGTAGGCACCCGACTTGATTTCTTCTGCGTAACCGTGAGAACTGAAACAGAGGAAGAGAATTGCGGAGATCAATTGGAGGGGCCGAGTAATATTTTTCATTGGAGGATTCTTGGTTGTTGGTTGCCGGCAATGACACTTCAGCTGGCTTTTTGGAGAGCTTTTGAAGTGCGGCACGGCGGGGTTGAGGCCTCCGGAGTGACCCGACGGAGTGTGCACCCGAGGTTGTTGGAGATCTTTTTCATGAACGAGTGTGTTGGAAGCATGTTCGGAGTTCTATCGTCCAAAAATGAAGCGACTATGAAGTAATGATGAAAATTGGGGGAAAACCAGGAGCGGGCCTTGTTTCTGCGTAATTGACCGCCCGTTGACACTGACGGCGGGACGGCCACCAGTCTATTTGATCAGTTTCTCAAGGATTCGTTGGTCGAGCTCTTCCAACAGCTTTCGGTCGGCTTTCCCCAGTTGTGCTCCCTTGCCCTTCTTTTCAATGAGCGGCTTGAGTTGTTTGTAGGTCTCCATGTGGAGGGAGTTCTTCATTTCGAAGAACGGGCCCCACTTCTTGTCGTCCTTGAGCTTCTCGCCATAACGCTTCGTCAATTGCAGATTGAAGCCATCGTAATAAGAGAATTGCTCGAACACCTTTTGATCCCAATCACCCTCAAGCATGGTGCGGATCAGCGCAAAGTTCGTGTAAAACTGCGACGAGGAGAGGGTTGATATTTCCTGGAGGACTTGAGGTGAGGGTGGCGCCTCTTCACTGAGGGCGCTCCCGCAAAAAGAAGTGAGCATGAGGCATAGAATGTTGGTTCGGATGGTTTTCATTGTGGAGATATTTCCTAATCGAAACGTTTAAAGTGTAATACGGCGGGACTGCGGCTTCCAGAGCAAAGCGAAGGCGAGACCTTGCCCGCCGTTGCCACCGCTGGCCTGTTCAACTGGATCGTCTTGGTGGGGTTTCATGACTTCTTTCCCTACTCTATCCCTTCGTTATCAAGTTTTCTGAACGCAGCCTTTTGATCATCGCGGAGCACAGTTCTCATCATGTAGGCGGCGAGTTCTGCAGGATCGACCGCATCTCCCTTTCGTTCAATCCAATCACTGATCATCGTAGCCTGATCCTTCGTAAGATTCAGGCGATCCAATCCGATGCCGTCAGGCAGGTCAGATGGCTCCGCAAGTGACTCAGGTCCCGCCGGCGGGCCTTCCACCAGCCACTTCCGGTCAGCCGGAACTTTTCCTTCTCGGACGTGCTTCTTCCACTCTTCCAGTTGGCGGAGATGCCCACGGGCAACGCTCTTTGAATTCGCTTCGGTTCGCTCATCCGGGTTGGCCCAAAATCGGGCCACCAGATCGAGATATTGGAGAACGCTCTCTTTCCCGCCTTTCTCCAACAGCTCCCGGGCCAGTTGCATCTGCGGGCCATAAGAGTCCAGCTGGGGCGATCCCGGGGTCGCACCCGCCTTAAGCAGGTAGTTCTTGGCGTCGGCGGGTTTCCCCTCCCGCAACGCGCAGCGCCCCAGGATCTGGTTGGCGTTGTGGATGATGTTCCCGTAATTCCAATCCTTTGGATCGTTGTTGTTGCGCAGCGGCTCCGCAGCGTGCTTTTTCGCCAGCTCGAGTTCACCGGCTTCCAGAGCCGCCAACGAAAGGTCGAGCCGGAACCCCGGCAACACGGCCTCGAGGGTCTCGTTGGGAGACTCTTCGAGGGTCTTGACTGCGATATCGTAGGTCTCCTGGAGGTATTCGAGAGCGTGCTCGAAATGAGCGACTCTCTTTTTGCCCTGCAGGGCCTTGCCTGCGGCGACATCCACGGCAAAGAGCTCCTGCACATCCAACGCCCACGGCCGGGCCGTGGGCCGGTCTTTTTGCGCGGCGCGTAGAAGCTTCTCCACCCTGTCACGCTCTTCAGCCAGCAGCTCTGCGAGAAAGTGCGGGTTGGATTCAAGCTTGGATTCGAAAATATCCAGGACCTTCTCGGCCGCAGCTTCCGGATCCTTCGGCTCAATCACAGTATCCTGAGCGGTCGCGGTCAGGGTCATGAACAGAGACAGGACTCCGCATTTGTAGATCAGTTTAGCTTTCATGGTGTTTGGTGGCCTCTTCCGGTCATGCCCAACATGGCGAGAGCAGAAGGGAGGCTCATGTTTTCTGATATCGATGCACTTGAGATGGTTTGTTGATTGGAGCCCTTCACTAAATCCCGCTGAAATTCAGGTTAAGCAAAACATAGAGGACGAACACCAACCACAGGCCAGGCAAAACGCAGGCGATCAACGCAAGGCAGCGTGCCCAATTGAAACGCAACCCTCTCGTATTCCAGAGAAAAAAGGCGGCCGCTGGAAAGCACAGAATCGTGGCGACCATTTGGGTGATGTGGAAAAAAGACTGCGACCAACCGATCCGCTCAACGAGAAGGATCGCAGGAGCACAGGCAAGCGCGTAAATTCCGGCTCCCATGAAGAGATAGAGTGCGAAGGAGATGCTCCGCTTCTGCGGAGCGGCTAGTGTGGATGTTGATTGATTCATAGAGTTGGCAGGATTTCATTCGAAGGTGAAATCAGTATGAAGGCGGGATGAAATCATCGCAATTTTTTTGCCGGGACCGAGCCATCCTTCGCCTGACCGGAAGGGCGCTCCAAGCATGGAAACAATGCCTCCGAATTGCGAAAGAATTTCCCACTCGAGGCCCGAATAGGGTTGATGTGCCACAAGCGTCGAAAACCAAGGATCGGCAAACTCACCCGTGTGACGATAAACCATCGCGTCGAAAGACGACACCCAGGAGTCTGCGGTGACGAACCACTGGTAATCATTCTTGCCGATGCGGTCGTAGAACCATCTGTCCGTGTCGGGCGCGGCGCCATTGCGAGTCAAGTAGTCAGTTGGTTTTTTGTAATCCTCGTCAAGGTCGCTGAGCGACATCGGGAACTCGCCGTACTCCTCGCGGTGTTTTTCGAGCAGGAGTCGAACTTCCGTGGACTCCTCGACGATCTTCGCCGCCCACTCCTCATCGGGGTCCCAGCGCGTCATGACCTTGAAGATCGCGAAAACCGCGACAGCAAATATCGTCACCGCGACAAGGGTCACGATGACCGGTTTCCGAATAACAGTAATACGTTTCATTTCTTTGTCGGGATGACGGTGACGAGCGGGGACCGCTTGTCCTCGGCGATGCCTGCTTTGGTTCGATTCATGGTTGGTTTGATCATCACGTGTAAAGGGTCTCACTGGATTGCGAAATCAGGATGAAGGAAGGGTGAATTTCGTGTGAATTCTCCTGCCGTCAAGCATGTGACGCTCGACTAGGGCGGTGAAGGCTCTCTCGCTCCGCTTGGAGGCGACAAAGGCCTCGTTGAGTTTTCGCAACTCCTCGGGGTCGACGCCCCCGGGGTTGGGATGGGTCGGGAACCGGATCTTGCCCGCCACCTTGGCCTCTTCGAGCCAAGTCCGGAATGCCGGGACGTTTTCCGAGGTGATCTTGTTCGTCCAACCATGCACTGCCATGTGGTCGACCTGCGGCAGTTCATCCACGAGCTGGAGGGCCTGCGGGAAGTGCCGTTCGAGGGCATTGCTGAAGATCAGCATCGTCTCGATCGTCTCCTGCCGGATCCCGGCGTCCCCGATCTCACGCACGAGACCGCGGGCATCATCGAAACTCGTTTGGGCAATCCATGGGCTGAGCTTGCTGAGACCCGTGTCGCGAAGTGCTCCGGCCGGCAGGGCCTCAACCGCCTGCCGGGCTTGAGCGGGCGCCTTCCTGGCCCACGACTCCACCGTCATGCCCACCATGATCCGCTGGTTCTCCGGATCTTCCACGCTGAGGGAATACTCCATCGCATGGGAGGGGTCGGCCGTGGCCAAATCCCCGACCACCTGCCGGATGAGCACCCTGAAGCGGTCATTGGGGATGATACTGAGGTCGGCGGCTTCGTCGAGGGTCTGGTCGGGATGCTTGAGCTGCCAGCCGGGCAGCACCGAGACGAGCGCCTCGGCGCGCTCCTTCTCGTCCTCCAAACCCTTCGCCCAAGCGAGGGCGGAGTCGGGATCTTTCTTCGCCCACTCCGCGATGAGGAACGACATGTCGGAGAGTTGCTGCCTGATGTCCTGGTCGAGGGTGGTCGCGAATTCCGCGGCGGCCAGCGGGTCGCGCCGCGCCCATTGCGACAAGACCACATCGATCCTGGCGGCGAGTGCGGCCTTCGCGGAGCTCGACTCCTCGTCGGATCCGGAGATGGCGAGGAGTTGCTCTTGCAGGCCACTCAGTTGTTCGGCGGCTTGGGCGGAGGACTTCTCCACCGGCCGCTCCTTCATCAAGCCTGCGAGTTTCCGTGCGGATTCCAGGGCGCCGGGGTCGAGATTCTTTTCTCCCCAAGCCAGCGCGGCAGCCTCATCCATGACCAGCCACGAGGCCAGCATTTTCCGGCTCGCCTCGTCGGCGAATTCTCCGGGGATTCTCCGCGCCCAGAGGATCGCCGCTTTCGGGTCCTCCCGCCCCCAGCCGATCAGGAGCTGTTCGAAGAGCCGCTGGGGAGCGACGTCGAAGCCCACCGCGGCAATGGCGTCGCGATACACTTCATCCGAGATGTCCATCCCGAGGCGGCTGCGAATGGCCTCCAGTCGTTCGGCGTCATCGGCGATGAGAAGCACCGACTCCACCAGCGCATAGAACTCCTCCTCCGAGGTGATCCGGGAAAGCGGATCGTTCTCCGAAGCGGTGGAGGGACCCGGCTCCCGGCGGGGCGACCTGGTGGGCGCTTGCGGGGCTTCCTCCGGTGGATGGCGAGCCCTGAGCAGATCCGCCATCGCGCTGGTTGGCGACGTAGACGGTCGTTCCGAGGGCGCCGAGGGCGAGCACGATGGCCGGGATGAGGATGGCTTTTGTTTTCATGAGAATCGTCAAGGTGGTGAGGGTTGAAGGGATTGACGTGCATTCAGCGCGAGGCGCCGCGAGACGGTGTGGAGCCAGCCGGCCAGGGAGGGCTGGCCTGCCAGTTTGGCCGCCTCGCGGGCCAGGACCATGAAGACGTCCTGCGCATCGTGGTGAAGTGAATGGATCAACCCTTCCCCTCATCCGAGTTCCTCGATGCCACTCTGGCCTATTCAATCTTAGAGGCGAGGCGCTTGAGGGTTTTCATACGCAGCGATTCATCGCTGATTTGCTCGGCCCACACCTGAGCGCCTTCAAGGTCGATGGTGGCGGCCGCATATGCAAACTTTGCGATGGCCCGGTCGTGTATGGGCTGAAGTTCCTGCGCAGCGAGCCACTGACCCGCCGCGTCCAAGTCACTCCTAAGGCACTCTGAAAATACCGCGGCCATGGCTTCCGTATGGACTTTCCCGGTAATCGGAAGTTCTACCAACCAATTGAACTGGTTGATTGGATTCTTGTATTTGTCGGCGGCCCCGGCGATGCTCCGGAGGCTGTATCCGTCGAGATGTGGCTGTCCGGCATTGGCGATGACCCACTCGCGAGCTCGCTCAGGATTCTCGCTCGCCACAAATTCAACGGCTTTACGCGAGGCCAATTGCTTGTATCTGAGTTGATCGCTGTCCTCGTCGCGATACTCAATGGTGTCAATCCACGCCAACAAGGCTTCCGTGCCGCGCCGCTTGTAAACAGCGTAGGCGAGGTCCCCGCAAGCCAGAAGACAAGATTCCTCTGCCGCAAAGGCAAGGGCGGCATCAAGATCGCGATCTATGAGCGCTCTTGCGATGAGGCTCGCGTAATTCCGTCGAGCTTGTGGGTCTTCCACCAGAGACCAGACACGCTTGGCCTCGTCGAGATCGGTCTTTGCAAGCGTTCCAAAATCCCGAGAGGACAAGATCACAACGCGCTGGGTAGACTTCTTTCTTAATGCGGAGTCATCGGCCGGATTCGTTGCGCCCCGCGCTCGGCTTGCCGGCCTCGCTCTGTTCTGTATCGTCGATTCGCCTTGTCCAGATGCCATGAGACCACCCGGCCTTGTATCCTTGGCACGAGTATCACTTTCGGCACTGCGTGACATCCGGTGTTTCGTTACCATGGAGCCAGCAAAAAAGGCCCCGATTGCCAACGCGGCCCAGAGCAGATTGAGGGCGAGAAGTGGTTTTTCTTTCATGCTTCGGGATCGACGATGGTTGCGGGGGGGGCAGGGCGGCATCGACACCGATGTCGACGTGGCGCCGAGCGAGTGCTCTTCTTCATCTGTTCAGGCGTCAGTCAAACGGGTCTTGCGCGGGTTCATTGCTCTCGGGTGCTTGAGTAGAGTCTTCAGGGGCGGCCGCCGGCAGCATCCACTCGATCTCCTCGGCAGAATGGCCGAGGAGAGTGAGAACCTCCTCGAAATTCCCGCGAATTTCGTTAGAGCGCCTGATGAAATCGGGGTCGATGCTCTCGAACGCGGTCATGCGTTCGTCTGCCGTCATTTGGTTCAGCAATTCCTCCCTGTAGCGGCGGGCGCTTGCGACATTCAGGTGGAGGTTGGCACGAAGGAGGGCGTTGAGGCTCTCCTGCCGGTCGGGAACCCGTTCGAGCAAGGACTGAAACCTGTTGGGCGAGGGGCGGTTCATGAGCATCCCAAGAACGATGTGCATGTGCTCAACTCGCCACTGCTCTCTGCCCCAATTCCGGCGTTTTGCGACCTCCGGGTCCCAGTTCGATTCATCCATGAGGCGAGCGGCGAACTCCGCCACTTCGTCATTGCCCACCTTCTCGCTCCACGCTTCCGCCATGCCCTGGAGCTGGCGCCCCGAACTGACGTTCGCATAGGACCACTCCCAGGCCGCAGCGAAGTCACGCCTCGCCCACTCTTCGAAAAGACCGCTTGGTCTGAATGCGCTGCCATGCCGTTCAAGAATTTCCCTGAACTGGAAGTCGTCACCAAGTTCGCAGTTGCGGGCGATCTCACTCAGCAGTTCTCCCTCGTCCTTCGGATTACCAAGGCCCACCACCCACGAGAGGGCGTCACCCGGATTCGCGTCGTACCAACTGGTGACGATGCGGCAGAGGAGCCACTTGCTCCTCCCTTCAAGGCCGCTCAGTCCGGCCCGGCGCTGGAGGGCCATGAGCAGACGCGGGTAGTCCTCGTCCAGTCCGGGTTTCCACTCCTGACCGTCGTCGAGGAGGGCGGCGATGCGGGCGTCGGCGCTCCTCATGGCGCTCCTCATGGCGGACGATTCGCGCCGGTCCGGGGTCACCCGTCGGGGGGAACGGCTGTCCCGCTTCGCAGAGGTCTCCTCAGGCGGAGGAGGGCTTTCGGCGGGCTTGATGACCCACGCGCACAGAAAGCCGGCGGCAAAGATGGCGGCACTACCGCAGGCGAGAGGAATCATGGAGTATTGTTTCATCGGTGGAAGGACGTGGGTTGGCCCGGCTAGGGCCGGGAAGCTACGGGGAGATCTCTGCCGCCAGCATGCGGTCAATCTCCTGGGGAGTGTGGTCGAAGAGGACGCGGAGGACTCCCTCGATGTCGCCGCGGTCGACCTCCTCCTGCGAGTGGCCGAATATGGTGAGCTGTCGATCGAAGATCTCGCGGTTGCTCTCGAAGGCGATGGCGCGTTCCTCGGGGCTCATCTGGGCGACCAACTCCTCCCTGAACCTGTTGTGATTTGCACCCGATTGGGTGCTCGAGATCCTGAGGAGACGGTTGAGGTTGTCCTGCCGGTCCCCGGGCGCCTGTTCGAGGACGGATCGGACCATCCCGGTCGTCGGGCGAGCCACCAACATCCCGTACGCGAAGCGGAGATTCTCGTCCACTCTCGCGGCAGGGTCAGGTTCGCCCATGAAGAAGGAGGCGACCTCGGCGAACTCCACATCGTTGGCGACTGACCCCCAATTGCGCAGCATCATCGATTTCCATTTAGCGTCGTTTTCGATGCCGCTCTCATTGACCCACCCCCAGGCAGCTTCGAGGTCGCGCATCGCCCAACCGGAAAGAACCTGATGCGGAAAGGCACCGTCGTCGAATGCTTCAAGGGTCTCCCTGAACTGGAAGTTTTTGCCAAAACCATTTGGATTAAGTGAAAGGGAACCCCTGCTCCACCCGGCACGATAGGCCCAGACGAACTCTTCGGGACTCAGAGTATTCTTCTGCATCTCCGTTGACACTCCATGGGGCATCTCGATGACCCGACCGGCGGCGGCGCCGTGCTGTTCCGCCAGCGCGACGGCGGCCCGCCAGTCCTTGCGGGCAACATGTCTCACGATCACGTTCAGCAGTTCGGTCTCATCCTTCGGATTACCGATGGTGAGCACCCAGGAAAGGGCCTCATCCGGATTTGAGTCATACCAATCACTCACGAGGCGCTTGAGGAGGGTCTCGGCACGGGAATCGAGGCCGCTGAGGCCGGCCCGGCGCTGGAGGGCCGCGAGCAGGCGCGGATAGTCCTCATCCGGACCGGGTTGCCACTTCTGGCCGTCGTCGAAGAGGGCGGCGATGCGGGAGTCGGCGCTCCTCATGGCGGACGATTCGCGCCGGTCCGAGGTCACCCGTCGGAGGGCTGTCTCTTATACACATCTGACGCTGCCGACGA
>CAJXVQ010000080.1 GCA_913060685.1 uncultured Verrucomicrobiales bacterium | reverse complement strand
AGATCGTCGGCAGCGTCAGATGTGTATAAGAGACAGCTCAGCTACAACGACCTCGCCTTCTTTCTTCAGACCGAAGAAAAAGGACTCTCCCCGGCTCTCTATCTCGTCGAGGACGATGGCGAGATCACCTTAAGCCGGAGTAAATCTCGCCTCGCGCTTGCCAAGATTACCTTTGGGCACCGCGTCCGACTCACCCCGCTTAAGGAGGAAATCTTAACCGACGGAAAACGCAAGCCACTCGTCGCAGATTCCGAATATCGATACGACTACCATGACGTCATTCATGTTGGCGGCAAGGAACCACTTGCGCTTGAGGCCCTGAGAAGACTCACCCTGCAAACCGGCCAACGCTTCGTCCTTCCACCCGGCCGGCGTAAAGTCCGGGTCTCAAATGATCCCAACCAACTCTCGGGCGATAGCCTCCTCGTCACGCCCGGCTTGGCAGGGAAATTCGTTCTCGAACTCGAATTTGATCCCAAAACCGGGCTCGGAGAAATCAAAGTGATCGAGGCGAACCAGATCATCCTCGCCAACGGAGAACCGATCAGATCGGGCTCAATTCCGGACGGTTCGATGATTCGTCTCGGCAGCCGGCAAGCCCTGCGATGCCGATTCTCGGATAACATTCTCGATGAGGAACGAAACCTCGTTCGCCTTCTCGAAGTGGAGAATCTGAATCATCGTTTTTGGAAAGGGGGCAAAGCGATTGATAGCCTTTCCTTCCGCCTCGCGCGCGGCCAGATGATGTGCATCATCGGGCCCAGCGGGAGCGGAAAAAGCACCCTGCTCGAAATCCTCGCAGGTCAACGACAGCCAAAAAGCGGCCACGTCAAACTCAATGGGATCTCACTTTACGAACGCCAACGCCGGCTCTCTCCGCTCATCTCCTTCATGCCGCAGGAGGAGGCCCTGAGCGAGCAACTCACCGTTCGCGAACATCTCGCCCATGCGGCAGCCATCCGCCGGCCACACCTTTCGGAATCCTCCATTCAGAAGCGCGTTAGCTATCTTATGGGGGAGCTGGGCTTGGAACGAATCAGTGAACGCCGGGTCGGCAGCCCGGACTCCAAAAGCCTCAGCGGCGGGGAACGCTCACGCCTCAATGCCGGGCTCGACCTCATCGGCGGAGGAGAAATCTTTCTCTTCGACGAACCCATTTCCGGGCTTTCATCAAAGGATGCCGAGAACGTTGTCGATGCCCTGCACGGCTTTGCGCAGGACAAGATCGTGGTGGCTTCCCTGCATCGCCCGAGCGAGAAGGTTCTCGAAGCCTTTGACCTTGTTCTCCTCCTCGATCAGGGAGGCAAGATGGCCTTCTATGGCCCACCCGGGGAACTCGTGACTTACTTCGAGCAAGCGGCCGAAGATCTTAAGATTCAAGGTTCGCCCGGGTCGACGTCCCATGGGGCTGACTTCGTCTTTGATGTCCTCGAGACCTCGATGCTCAAGCTGCGCACACCCGGTAAGACGAAGCGACAGTTCCCCCCGGATTTCTGGCAGGAACGGTTCGAAAACCGCCGTGTCATGGATCATCTCTCGATCACCCGATCGGGGCCAAGCACCGGAGACCTCGAGTCGCCAACGGCGGCCGACCAAGTGACGGCGCCGGAACCTCCCGTGCATGGAAGACGACAAAAGTGGATGATCTTTAAGACCCACCTCGCCCGCGCAACCAAATCCAAGTTTCGACATCGTGTCACCTTCTTCTCGACATTTCTACAGGCTCCGCTTCTCGCTGGCTTGATTGGCCTCACCCTGCGGGCCTCGCCCGAGGGCAGCTATCAATTCCACTCCGCATTGCACCTTCCGTCCTACCTCTTTCTCGCAGTGACGGTGGCCATGTTTTTCGGGCTTACCAACAGTGCCACCGAGGTGCTCCGCGACCGCCCCGTCTTACGGCGGGAGCGCAATTGCCGACCGCACCCCATCCTTTACCTCGGAGCCAAATTTCTCGTCCTCACCGCCACGATCGCCATCCAATCGATCATCTTCATCGGGGTGGCCCATCAGATTCTCGATCTCTATGACATGTTCTGGAATCACCTCGGATGGATGATTCTGACCGGTTGCTGTGGAACGGCTCTGGCTTTAATGATCTCGGTAATGGCGCGCTCGGAGCGAACAGCACTCGGCTCCATCCCCTTGATTCTCGTCCCGCAAATTCTCCTCGCCGGAGCATTCATCCCCTTCACCGAAATGAACCGCGGCTTGTTCCAAGGTGCCGATGAAGGCCGCGATGCCGGCAGCGAGCCCGTGCCCTCCACGATCATGCCGCTGCGATATGCCTTTGAAGGAAGCATCGTCAGTCAGGCTACTGAGAATCGTTTTGAAAAAGTCCGTCACCCCATGCAGGAACGCATTGACGAACTCAAGGAACCCGAAACCCTCAGTGGCGAAGAAGAGCAGGAACTCGAACTCCTCGGTAAAAAAATTCGAGTCCTTTTTGGGACCGTCGCCAAGGATTCCGTCCAAGCCGAGATAATCCTCAAGGACCCGCTCGGAGAGTTACGACGTCTCGAAAAAGAAGAAGCGGAAGGAATCGAGCCCGACATGGACAAAGAGGTTCATTCGGTCTCCCAGTTCTTTGTGAATGAGCGGGTGGAACAAATGGTCGATCTTGCCGAGACCCTTCGTCTCGACGATCGCCGGGACGACAATCCTCACATCTTCCTCGCCAAGGAAAAACCCCTTCTGGGTTTTTCATTCAGCACGCAATGGTATTGCCGGATTTTCCTGGTCGCCCTGACCCTCCTTTTCCTCCTCCCTGCCGCAAGCCTCCTCAGCTACTCACTGACCCGAAGGTGAAGATCGCGAAAAAGATGCGTGAAAAGTTCTCGAGACGATGTCCAGCGCCGGCCCCGAAAGCGGGCGCACCACGATCAATCCGACAATCAAAAGTCCACCCGGTGAATCCAGCGGAAGAATCTCCATAAAACGATCTTCGGCGATCCGCACCCGGGCGAAGTTCTTTGAAGAGTCACTTTCGCTTCTTCGCTCCGGAGGGTTGGCGGCAAGCCCCAGTGATCGAGCGACCTTCTTCAACTTGGCATCACCAACTTCATCAAAGATCACCTTGCCCTCTTGATTGCAGATGAAGGAGGAATGAATGGGATTTTGCTTCTTGAGCCAGTTGATAAAAGGCTTCAAGTCGCCGTATGGCAAAGCAGCAACCGGGTCCCGATCTTCTCGGGGCGGCTTGTCATTGGGAGGCCGCGGCGCCGGGGAATCAACTTGCTGACGTGCCGCCCGAAATGGCGAAGGAACTTCATCCTTCTCAGGAGATTTCACCTTCTCAATTGCTGGAGCAGGTTGCGCCAATGGCAGGGGCTTGATTTTACTGGCGACTTTGGCGGGATCCTCTGTCGCTGCCGCTGAAACCTTAATCTTACGAAAAGGATCAGACTGGACCGGGCGATCTTGATTGGGAGTCGTCTCGACCGGGTCACGTTTCATGACAGGAACCACGAGAGGTTCCTCCTGAGTCATCACCTCCTCCTCGTGAACCACGATCTTCTTTGCAGGCGTCTCCGTAGGTTGATCGGTGAACCCTTCAAAACTATCACCGAAGAACGATTCATCCGGCGTGAAATCCGTCCCCGGAACAGGCACGAGTAGCCCCTCGGCGAGGGCCCGGACTTTTTGCGGGTCCAACCACTGGTTGACAACTTCGTGATCGCTCATCGGACTTCTAGGAGATCGGGGGGTGAATGCGGCTTTCCAACTCCCCACGGAGCTTTTCGAAAATGGAGAGAGCTTGTCCCCCGTCTTCCATAACGCCAACGGGAAGGCCGCGGGCACTCGCCTTGACATAAAGATCACTCCTTGGAATCTCGGTCTTCATGACCATTTCCGGCGGGAGTAGCGCTCTGAGAGCCCTTGCGGATTCCACGCTCTCTGCAAGACCATCGTTCACCATCGTTAAAACCACCCCAAGAATCTGCAGACTGGGGTTAACCGCGCGCAATCGTGTCAGAGCTTCCAACATCTTGGAAACCGAGCGCACCCCGAGAGGCTCGGCTTGCTGGGGCACAACCACACCATTCGAAATGTTCAAAATCTCAGCCGTCCCACCAAAGAGGCCCGCTGCCGTATCAAAAATACAAATATCGTAGTTCAGCGCCTTCACTTCCGACACAAAACTACGGATACGGTGGAGATTCCCCCCTCCCGGTCCGGCCCCAAGTTCATAATCACTACTCTGGCCTGCAGCCACCAGGCTCAGGGTCGGGAGGCGGGTCGGAACCACGATTTCTCCGGCGCTCAATGAGAGATTTCCCAAATAATCGTATAAGCCCGAGAGATGACGTGACTGACGCGTTAAAGAGAGACCCACAGATCCCTGTGGATCGGAATCAACAAGAAGGGTCCGGCGTCCGCTCCGGGCAAACGCATGAGCAAGATTGATCGCGAGAGTCGTTTTACCGACGCCTCCCTTTTGACTGGTAATGGCAAGTGTAGTCACTGAGATGATCTGAAAATGGTATCCGGAGTCAAGAGAGTCATCAAACTCCCCCCGAGATGCAACCATTTAGAAACTCCTTTGGCTGGTCATTTTATCTCAGTTTATTAGGTTTCAGCAACCTCGGATCAATTTACTTCCAAAATGCGCCGCTTTATCTCAACCCTACTCCTCACCGTTCCAACGCTCCTTCTTACCTGTTGCGAAGAAAAGCAGACTGAAGTGGAGGTAAACGATAAGGATTTTTTCTCCGGCATCGAAGCCTCGTTATCTGTCGATTCTTTCAAAAATGAAATGGCGACCGCAGAGACTGAATTCCTGCGGTCTTTTGCGGACCATGAAATCGCGTGGCAGAAATGGGACAAAAGCATTCTTGAGAAGTCCAAATCCTCACAACTCCCCATCTTTGCCTTTGTCGGCTCAGCCTTGGGAGGAGCTTCCAGTTTGGTTGCTGAAGAATTTGAGGCGAAGGAAGATCTGCGTCTGATGCTTTCCAAACGGGCCGTTTGCACCGTCATAGACATCAATGCTTATCCGGAAATCGCCACTCTCGGCTTTCACCTGAGTAGCGAGATACGGAAAACCACCGCATTTCCAATGTTGATTTGGCTCAGCCACGAGGGCTCCCCCATTACCGGGATCCCCATCGGCGAAGCCTCGGGGAATTCGCTCGAAATAATCGTCAATAATACCGTAGCCATGGTGGAGGATGTCTGGAAGAAATCCTCACGGTATGCTGTCGAAAACAGCCGCAGTAATAACGCCGACAGACAGGACCGCTTTGATCTGAAACAAATCGAGCCAGCGACCGAACTCCGGGAAGAGGTCTTCCGTCGCGGAACCCGCCAGCTTTCCTCGCTTCACAGCTCCGGGGATCAAGACATCGACTCTGTTGGCGGCTTGATCCCCTACAGCAGCCTCGAACTTCTTGCCATTGGTTCACGCTCAAATCTCCTCACAACCGAAATTCGGGAACGTTGCCGCAAGGCCTCTCAATCAGTCATTACCGGACTCCTCGGCGGAGCCCTCAAGGACCAACTCGATGGATCCTACTTCTACGCACGACGAACCACTGACTGGTCACTGCCAAACTTTTCAAAAAACATCTCTTCACAGGCAAAAATCGCTTCAATGCTCTTCAAGGTCGGCGGGATTCTCGACGATGCCAGAATCAACGCCGAAGCACTGACCTTGCTCCGGTTGATCGAATCAGAATGGCTGGCACAGAGCCTCTCTTCACTCTCTCCAATCGGCGATGTCGATGTCTCGGGGGGATTTCTTTGGAATTTCACCACTCTTCGCAAGATCCTGACCAAAGAGGAACTCGCACTCGCCATCACCGCCTTCTCCCTCGACGACTCCGGAAATATCCCGATCGAAGTCGATCCTCTCGGAAACTACTTTCGGCTCAACAGCCTCACAAATCGCGTTCTGGTCTCTAAAATGGCAGAAAAGCACGAACTTTCCGAAGAAGAGGTTACCACCAACCTCACACTGATCAAAAAGAAGCTCCTGGCCCATCGCGAAAAGAATACTCGCTTCGTCTCTGAGAAGACTCTGACTGTTTCCGACCTGAGTTGCGTCCTCAAAGCCCAGATTGCACGCGCTTGCCACTCGACTGATGAAAGCCATCTGAAAATTGCAGAAGCCACCGCTGATCGTATCCTCAAAACCTACTGGGTTCCCGGTGAAGGACTCATTCGGCTCAAAAATGGAGAACACACCATCCCCGCCCGGGGCGCCGACTACATGGAAACGTCCTTGGCTCTCATCTTTCAATATCAGAGCACCCTCGATGACCGCTGGTTCAGCGCTGCACTTGAAATCATGGAGCACGCTCTCGCCATCCTTGCCAAGGAAACAGACCTTGTCGCCGAGACACCACCGGACGAAAGAATCATTCCCATCAGACAACACAATATTTCCATGATCTTTGGAGAATCAACTCTCGGACTGGCTGATGCGGCCGCCAATCGTCTTTACGCACTCGCCGGAGACAAACGATTCAGCGCACTCTTGGACAAGCACATCAACATCATAGCCCCCATGGCGAAAATTTCGGTCGTCACCCACACTGACTTTATCGCTTCATGCGCTTTGGGAGAGGAACCTCTCGTCGCAGTCTTCCAGGGAGACCCTAAAAGTGACCCTGGCAAATCCCTCCTCTCTCTTCTAAATGCTCCGGAACGTCTTTCTTTCCTGACCGTCCGACCGGAATCAGGAGGCGACAAACTCTCAGCTCTCCCCGAGCTCCCTTCGCAAAATGGCGGGGCCTCGGTCGTCCTCATTCGTAATAATCAATTACTTGGACAGGCCTCGACCCCCGAGAAACTTGTCGAACTTCTTGACTCGATCATCTCGGGCAAGTGACTTTCCAGTATCCCACTGCGGATACCCTTCATCCCAAGTAAATCCATGAGCGATCGCACCGCATCCCAAGAACGCAACACCGCCGAAACCAAGATCAAGCTCCACTTGAATCTCGATGGCTCCGGAAAATCAAGCATCGCCACCGGGATCCCCTTCTTCGACCACATGCTAACCCTCTTTTCCCGTCACTCACTCATCGACCTGGAGGTCGAAGTTGACGGCGATATCGAGGTCGACTTCCACCACACCGTCGAAGACACCGGAATTGTCCTCGGCGAGTGCCTCAAGGAAGCTCTCGGTGACAAAGCCGGCATCCGCCGCTACGGGCACGCCTACGTCCCCATGGACGAGACCCTCAGCCGGACCGTCATCGATTTGAGCAACCGCCCACAACTCGAACTGCGGAACCCCGACCGCACTCCGGATGCCCAAAACTTCCCCTTCACTCTCGTCGAGGAATTCTGCCGGGCCCTCGCCTCGAACCTCCGCTGCAACCTCCACATCGAAGTCCTCTACGGACGCGATGGTCACCACATCGCCGAGTCCATCTTCAAGTCCGTCGCCGTGGCCCTCCGTGTCGCATCAGAAAACGACCCCCGCCGTGAAGGCATCCCTTCCACCAAGGAAGTCCTCTGAGACACCATGAAACTCGGAATGATCGACTACGGCCGCGGGAACCTTCGCAGCGTCATCAATGCCTGCAGCTCCCTTGGATATGACCCCGTCCTTATCACCAAGCCCGATGAGCTCGCGGAAATGACCCACCTCATCTTCCCGGGGCAAGGTGCCTTCGGCGACTGCATGGAGAGCCTCCACCGGCTTGGCCTCGCTGAACCTCTCCGTGAGTGGATTTCCGCCGGGAAACCCTACTTCGGCATCTGCGTGGGCTACCAACTTCTTTTCGAAGCCAGTGAAGAATCACCCGGCACCGCCGGACTCGGAGTCGTCGCTGGCACAGTGCGACGATTCACCGGAAATGGCGTCAAAGTTCCACACATGGGATGGAATGCCGCCAATCTCGAGAAAGCGGACTCACCCTTCTGGGCTGGATTCGACGACTCACCTTACTTTTACTTCGTCCACTCATTCTACCCCACCGGGGTCGATCCGGAACTCGTCGCAGTCACTTGTGACTACGGCGACGAATCATTCTGTGCCGCGATCGAAAAGGGAAAACTGCTCGCGACCCAATTTCACCCCGAGAAAAGCCAACACGCCGGACTCAAGCTTCTCGGTAACTTCCTGGGTTCATAACAAGCATCCTCCAGCTTCTTGCCGAAGTCGTCCCACCGAATATTGGAGAACAAGGGCGACCAAGCGCGCACCACAGAAAAACGCCAGGCTCGTAACAGGCCTGGCGTTTGAAACCGTGAAGGTTGAGCCCGATTCAGTTGACCGGGCGCAGCTGAATTATTTCTTGCGACGACGTGTCGTGAAGCCAAAGCAAACAAGTGCCGCGAGAGTCAGAGCATTTGTCAGCTCAGGGATAGCATGATTAACAAGAGGAGCAACGACAGGAAGGAATCGATGCTCTCTTGTTGATTTTTTGGCTCTCCGCGAAATAGGCATGACGTCAGATCATAGGCGAATTCCCTTTCGCCGGGGCCAGGGTCACTCCCTGGCATCAACGCACATGAAGGCCGCGGGGAGAGGTGGCTTGGCGAAGGTGGAATTTTGTGTCAGTCACCATTCAGGGCAACTTGCTCCCCTGCCCCGTGAGCGGGCAGGTTCGTCGGGCAAACTCTTGTAAGATTCCAGGTCTGACTTAGGTTGATTTCCAAATGATTTCCCGAGCCCGTTTCGTTCTCACACTTTGCGCCCTCCTTCTTACCAATCTCTGCGCTGTCCCTCCGGCAAAGGACCCCGGTAAGATCGAAGGCACCGCCAATGCCGGGAAGTTTCCGGCCCAGGATCCCGACAAAGCTCTCCTTTCCACCATCACCTATCCCGAAGAAATGACGGCACGCGTTTACGCGCGCCAACCGGATGCCCTCAACGTCACCGCCATCGCCTTTGACGAACAAAACCGCCTCTATCTCGCCGAGACCCACCGCTTCGATCGTGGAATCGAGGACAACCGCCGCAACCAGCACTGGCTCCGCGATGACATCGCCCTCACCTCCACCGCCGGGCGCCTGGCAATGTATCAAAAGCACGCCGCTGTCAAACCGCTGGCATACTACACCCAATACTCTGAAAAAATCCGGGTCCTCGAAGACCGCGATGGCGACGGGAAAATGGACCATGCCCAACTCTTCGCCGACGGTTTTAATGATCCTCTCGATGGCACCGCCGCCGGCATCATGGCCGCAAATGGCAAGGTCTACTTCGCCTGCATTCCCCACGTCTGGGTGCTTGAGGACACCGATGGCGACCTCAAAGCCGACACCCAAAAATCACTTCAGGAAGGCTACGGCATCAGCGTGAGCCTCAGCGGTCACGACCTCAATGGCTTTGCCTTCGGACCCGACGGCCGCATCTACTTCACCATCGGCGACCGGGGCTACAATCTCAAAACACCGGACGGTCGACACCTTTACGATCAATACGCCGGAGCCATCTTCCGCATGGAGCCGGATGGCAGTGGCCTCGAAGTCGTCCACTCAGGTCTGCGCAATCCCAAGGAAATTGCCTTTGACCAATACGGCTCGGCCTTCTCCGTCGATAACAATGCCGACATGGGAGACAAAGCGCGCGTCGTTTACATGGTCGAGGGCGCCAACTCCGGCTGGAATCGCGGAAATCAAAACCTCCGCAACTTCCGCCACGCCATCGACATCAACCGCCGTCACCAAATCCCCTGGATGGTCGAAAATGGCTGGGACATCTCCGGCACCAACCGCCCCACCGCCTACCTTCCCCCCGTTGGCCACATCAGCACCGGACCCTCCGGCCTGACCTACAATCCCGGCACCGGACTTGCTGAAAATTGGGACAACAACTTCTTCATCTGCGACTACCGCGGAGGTAAGAGCGGCGTCATCGCATTCGAAATGTCACCCTCCGGCGCCTCCTATTCGGTGGCCAAAGATGAAACCTTCATCCAAGGCCTCCTCAACACCGACATGGAGTTCGGCTACGATGGTCGCGTTTACGTCAGCGACTTCACCGGCAGCTGGAACACCTACGACCTCGGCGCGATCTACGTCTTCGAGAATCCCGATGAACTCGCAAAGCCCGTCATCTCCGAAGTCCGCGAAACCTTTGCGAAAGGCTTCGATCAACTTGCCCCGGCAAAGCTTGCCCTCCTTCTCGAACATCAGGACTCGCGTATTCGCCAACGCGCCCAGTTCACTCTCGCAAAAGATTCCGCCAATCGTGAGATCCTTCTCGCCGCAACCGGCCCGAAGAAGCCACTCCTCACCCGCCTCCACGGCCTTTGGGGACTTGGCCAACTTGCGCGACTCAACGACGACCTTCTTGCCACAACAATCTTGGCAGGCCTCACTTTTAATCCAGATTGGCGAATCCGTGGACAGGCCGCGCAAGCCCTTGGCGAGTCAAATCCAAAGTCCTTCCGCGAGGCTCTGACCACTCTACTCACCGATGAAAACCTCAACACCCGCATGCTTGCCGCAATCGCCTTGGGCAAAGCCGGAAATCCCGACGACATCCCGGCACTCGTTTCCGTTCTCGAAAAGAACAACAACGCCGAAACCTACCTCCGCCATGGTGTCGTCCACGCTCTCGAACTCATCGTAAAGGCGACGGGCTCCGCTGATGCCATCGTCGCGCTGAAATCCCACGCTTCTCCGGCGGTCCGTCTTGGTGCCGTCCTCACTCTTCGTCGTTTGAAACACTCAGGAATCGCCGGATTCCTTGCCGATTCAGAAGAGTCCATCGTCATCGAAACGATCCAAGCCATCAATGATGCCTACATCGAAGGAGCCCGCCCTGCCCTCGCCCGCTCGACCCAGTGGCTCGGCAAATCCACCCCGATGATCGACTACCGTATCATCAACTCCATTTACCGGGCCGGAGGCGCTGAGAACTTACGACGCATCCTGGACATAGCTTCCGACGAAAAGTTCTCCAATAACGTCCGCATGGAAGCCCTCTTCGTCCTCCAACGTTGGGAGAATCCTCCCGCTGCCGATCCTACCACCGGCAAGCATCGTCCTGTAAGCAATGAGAGATCACTGAAAGCCCACCGCCCGGAAATCGCCAAGACTCTCAACGCTCTTTTAGAAACCTCCACCGGGGACCTCCTCGCCGAAGTCATCAGCACCACCGAGTCCTTCGGCCTCAAGATCTCACCAGACGTTCTCCTTTCTCATTTCACCAATTCAAAGAATGCCACCGCGATCCGCCTTGCTTCTCTCGAAACCCTGCAAAAATCGAAAAACCCACAACTCCGGCAGGCTCTCGACCAAACTCTCAACGATCGTGATCGTGAAATCCGATCCCGCAGCTTCGCCGCTCTCACCGGGGAAGACCCCGCTGCCGCCATCACGCAGGCCCGTAAGATCCTGGCTTCTGACAAGATCTACGACCAACAACAATCCTTTGCCGCACTCGCCTCTCTCAAGCACCCCGATGCCGCGGCTCTCATCTTAGCGAGCTTACAGGATCTTAAAATCCAGCCCCCGGCCCTCCAACTTGATATCCTGGAAGCCGCAGCGCAACGCACCGAACAGGAACTCGTCAAGGCCCTCGCCGCCTACAACTCCACCCTCGACCCAACCGATCCATACTCCTCCTTTGCGGTAGCTGTCGATGGAGGTGACATGAACCAGGGCCGCGCTCTTTTCTACAATCATGGTGCCGCTCAATGCACCCGCTGCCATAAAGGACAGCGCGGACGAAAAGGCGGAGTGGCCGGTCCCGATCTCTGGAACGTCGGAACCCTCCACGAACGGGCTTACCTCCTCGAGGCCATCGTCAATCCCGCCGCCCACATTGCTCCGGGTTACGGAACCGTCTCCCTCACCTTAAAGGACAAAACCATCGTCGCCGGCAACTTGGACAAGGAGGACAAAAGGCAGGTGACGATCACCGATCTCGTCACCGCAAAAAAGACAACTTACCCCAGGTCCAAGATCTCGGAAATGTCCCTCCCCATCTCCACCATGCCCCCCATGGCTGGCATCCTAAAGAAAGCCGAAGTCCGTGACCTCGTCGCCTACCTCGCTTCACTCAAGGATCCCAAGGCGAAGAAGAAGTAACCTTTCTAACTCAATATCCCCTTCACGACCTGCCCGTCATCGGTGGGGCCGATCAGGCGTTGATCGAGACCTTGATAGGCGAAGCTGAAGCGGTGGGGATCGAGTCCCAGGAGATGGAGAATCGTCGCTTGCATGTCCCGGATGCCGACCGGGTTCTCGCCGATGTAGTAGCCGATGTCATCGGTTTGGCCATACGCACCCGGTTTAATTCCGGCACCAGCCATCCACATCGTGAAAGCATGCGGGTGGTGATCGCGACCGTAAAACCCTGGCTTGAGTGTCGCGTTAACGTTGTTCTGCATCATGGGTGTGCGGCCGAATTCACCACCCCACACAATGAGGGTTTCTTCAAAGAGGCCTCGTTGTTTCAAGTCCTTGATGAGACCTGCCACCGCGCGGTCAATTTGCTCGCACTTGATGGGGAGGGTTTCGTCGATGGACTCACCCGGTGATGATCCGTGGTGATCCCACCCCCAATCGTAAAGCTGCACAAAGCGGACTCCGTTCTCAACAAGTCGCCTCGCAAGCACACAGTTGTTGGCGAAGGTCGGATCGTCCCCTTTGTAAAGTCGGCGGGGATCAGCGGCAGTCTCAACATTGGAAACGTGACCCGGCTTGGCTCCATACAAATCAAGAACATGTTGCGGTTCCTTGCTGATATCCATGACCTCCGGGACTGACATCTGCATGCGATAGGCCAGCTCATATTGCGAAATTCGCGTGAGCGTTTCGGGGTCGCCGACGTGCTGGTGCTGGAACTCGTTGAGGTCCTTCAGAGCATCGAGCGTTTTTCGCCGGACCGCCCGACTCATTCCTTTTGGATCAGAAAGATAGAGAATGGGATCACCGCCATCGGTGCGACATTGCACGCCCTGATAAAGGGTCGGGAGAAAGCCTGATCCCCAGAGCGACTTGCCCGCACTCGGAGTCTTCCCACCCGAAGCCAGCACGACGAAACCGGGGAGATTTTTATTCTCGGTCCCAAGCCCGTAATTCACCCACGAACCCATCGAAGGATACCCGAGAAGCGGATTACCGGTCTGCAGGAGAAGCTGCGCCGGGGAGTGGTTGAATTGGTCGGTGTGCATCGAGCGAATGACGCAGACATCATCGATCACCGAGCTAAGCCCCGGCAACAAGTCGCTCACCCACTGCCCGCTTTGACCGCGTTGTTTGTAGTCAAAGACCGGCCCCATCATCTTCGGTGTCCCTTTGATGAAAGCGAAACGTTTCCCCTTAAGATATTCCTCGGGGCAATCCTTGCCATGGAACTTGGCGAGAGCCGGTTTGTTTTCAAAGAGATCAATCTGGGAAGGCGAACCCGCCATGTGGAGATAGATGATTGACTTGGCCTTTGCCGGAATTTTCATCCCGGGCTGCTGCTCGGCAGCAAGAAGTTGATTGAGAGCCATCGCCCCAAATCCCATTCCGGCTTGGCCAAAGAAATGGCGACGGGTCTGAGCCCGGACTTTTTCGTGATGAAGATTCATGGTTTGGTAAGGGTTTCGTCGAGATTGAGAAGAACATTGGCGACCGCGACCATCGCGGCATCGCCATCTTTAAGCCCCGCCGCAGTCAGAAGCTCTTTGGCAGCAGCCGGATCGCTTTCATAGTGCTTCTTCAGGGTCGCGTGGAGCTCGACCAGTCGGGCCAACTCCTTATCCGAAGGTGGTCGGATCAAAACCAGGCGAAAGCCGTGGGAAAGATCAGTCATTCGTTGCGCAAGCGCACCGGCAGTTTCCACGAAAACGGTATCATTTAGCGTCACCAGAGCTTGCAACGGCGTGTTCGTCCGCACCCGGCGGATCTGGCAAACCTCACCCGAACCGGCATCAAAGGTTGTCATGGAAGGATACGGACTGGTCCGCTTAAGATAGGTATAAACCCCACGACGGTAGCGATCCGGACCAGTGGCATTCTTCCATTTGTCTCCGCTGTAAGTGGACTTCCAGACTCCGCCCGGCTGTGGCGGCATCACCGAAGGCCCCCCAATTTTTCGAGTCAAAAGACCAGACGCCGCGAGGGCCTGATCGCGAACCATCTCAGCACTGAGACGGAATCGCGGACCCCGTGAAAGAAAGCGATTACGGGGATCCACCGCGAGCCGACCGGGCGTGACTTTCGAGCTCTGCTGGTAGGATTTCGACATCACAATCGTTTTAAGGAGCTGTTTCAAAGACCATCCCTTTTCTCGATAATCAACGGCGAGCCAATCGAGTAATTCCGGATGCGTCGGCACCGCTCCCTGCATCCCAAAATCCTCCTCTGTTTCAACAATCCCGATCCCGAAGAGACGCGCCCAAATTCGATTCACCATGACGCGACCCGCAAGCGGGTTCTCCGGATTGGTAAGCCAACGCGCCACTCCAAGTCGATTCGCAGTCGCGCCCGGAGGAAGCTCACCAAACATCTCCGGCAAGCGGGCGGTCACCTTCTCGCCCTGATCGAGGAAGTTCCCCCGCTGATGAACCTTGGTCACTCGCTGACGGTTCGGGGCGAGTTCACGCATGATGGGAGTTGTCGGAATCGCACGTCGGATCTGCTCCAACTCTTTTCTGACTTCCGTCAATCTCGCATTCAATCTCTTACTTGGCTCAAAGACCTTATTCAGGAAAATCGCTTCCAATCCCGCATCAGGATCCACATCCGCCGTGAGATAATTCGCCGGATGAGTGCTTACCGAGAGACGGAAGGACTCGAAAGTAAGACCGATCCCGTACTCCTGCTCCAAGGTCAGGCGAAGCTTCCCGCCCGAGATGGGCTTGGCAAAGTCAAAAACCGCGGCATGAGGTTCCGCCGCCTTCGGAGAAAAGGCCCAACCGGCTTTCGTCTTCCCATCGATTGCCCTGGCAACCCCCCATCCCTTCTGGGAAAAATCAGCACGGGGATTCACGAGGCGCAACTTCTGTGACTTCTTCTCGTCAACGAGCCACTCCACCGTCAGTTCACGAAGCGCGACGTTCTTATCTTCCCACTTTCCACCCGCCTTCTTGGTCAGGGCATCAATTCGCAAAGCCGTCACCGGCTGCTCGGTGGGAAGATCCAGAGTCAGGGTCCAAGTGTCCTTTTCCGGAAGCTCGCCTTCAACCCGGAGAGTTCCATCCGAAGCCTGCACTATCCTGGCGTGCTTCGTCTTCTTATCGGCCAATCGAAGCGACTGCCAAAGCGGAGCCTCCTTGTAATCCGCCTTCCATGAAGCCAAGGCCTCCTCGAATCCCTCCGGCTTCGATTTCAATTGCGAGGAAAGCGTCTTCTCTTCTGACTCCAGGCTCCTGATCTTTTCACGTTGTTCACGAGTTGGAGTCGCCATGACCGGGGCCCCTCGATCCGCATCCTCGGTCTGGTTAAAGAAGGCATAAAAGGAATAGTAATCTTCGATACTCATCGGGTCATACTTGTGAGTGTGACACTTTGCACACCCCATCGTGAGCCCCATCCAAACCTGCACCGTCGTATCGACCCGGTCCTTCACAGCGGCCACCCGAAACTCTTCATCATCAGTGCCACCCTCGTCATTCTCCATCGTGTTGCGATGAAACGCGGTCGCCAAAATCTGGTCATTGGTGGCATTCGGCAAGAGATCCCCCGCCAACTGCTCCACCGTAAACTGATCGTAGGGCATGTCCGCATTGAGAGCATCGATAACCCACCCCCGATATCGCCAGATCGCGCGTGGCCGGTCCTTTTCATAGCCCTTGGTGTCGGCGTAGCGGGCCAGATCGAGCCACATCCGGGCCCAGTGCTCCCCGTAGTCTTTCGACGCAAGCAGGCGATCGACCACACTTTCGAGATCGCCCGTCTTCTGAAATGCCTCCGCCTCCTCCAGCGTGGGCGGCAAGCCGGTTAAATCGAGAGAGACCCTCCGAATCAGCGGGTAGCGCTCTGCCGGTTCGGACAGTTCCAATCCAACCTCTTCAAGTCTCTTCGAAATAAAATAATCAATCGGATGCCCCGCCTTCGGCACCTGGGTTTTCTTTGGGATTTCAAACGACCAATGTTCGTCATACGGCGCTCCAGCAGCGACCCACTTCTTGATCAGTTCCTTTTGCGCTCCGGTGAGCTGATGTCCCGAATCCGGGGGAGGCATGAGATCATCCTCGTCATCAGTTTCGATCCGGTAGATCAACTCGGGATCGTCTTTTGACTTGAGCACCTTCTGCGCGCCCTCAGCCGTATCGAGCCGCAACTTGGCCTCCCGGGATTCCTCGTCCGGTCCATGACAGGCAAGGCAATTCGCCGAGAGAATGGGCCGAATATCTCGATTGTAGTCGATATCGGCTCTCGCCCCCGCAAGGGAGAGAAAGAAACAAATCGAGGTCTTGAATTTGGGAATCATCATTGGGGCAGGGCCTCAACTTAGCGGCCTTGGCTCCATCCCGAAAGAAAAAGGACTCAACTAAAAGAGCCCGCTGGCTTCCCCGGGAAGGGGGAAGTGCCCGCTGCGCTCCTTCTTCCAAATCACCTCACCCTCACGCCGGATCTCAAAAATTCCACCGCCGCCTCCGACCAAATTCACTTTCTTACCGGTGGCCTTTTCTATCTCAGCCGACACACGGTCGGCTTCAGGACGGTAGTTTCATTGTTCGCAGTATTCGATTTCAATGGACATGTGAGGATCATCGTCTCGATTTCACGCCTCACCAACCAAAAATTAAAGCGTTCTCCCCCAACTCGAATGGCGCTCGGTTAAGAGTGTTTTCTAAGGTGGCATGATCCGTCCCGGTCATGATTTACCCCCTCGGCAGGGCCGCACTTCTTACTGAATAGCAAGGTCGAGGAAAGTGATCAGGCCTACGGCGTCGGAATAGTCATGACCGAGACGGATCATGCCACTTGCCGAGCCGCTCGCTTAACCGAGCGCCATTCCCTCTAACTCATTATTTTGAAATCCCCCCAAGGAAGGGCTCTCTCCTGAGAGCCATCCAAAACCGAGGTTCCCTTCCTCGACCCGAAAACCATTTGCGCCGCCCTCGGACCCGCTCTAGCCTTTCGACAATGAAAGTCTTCTTCCTACTTCCTCTCCTCGCTTTCTTCGTAGCGAGTTGCAGCTCGAGCACTCCGACCACCCGGATTGAAAAGAACCCTAAAATCTTCCGCTCCCTGAGCATCTCCCAGCAATCCCTCGTTGAAGTGGGCAAGATTGAAGATCTGTCTCTTATACACATCTCCGAGCCCACGAGACCGAGGCTGATCTC
>CAJXVQ010000079.1 GCA_913060685.1 uncultured Verrucomicrobiales bacterium | reverse complement strand
TACACAGAGTAGATCGTCGGCAGCGTCAGATGTGTATAAGAGACAGCATTCATACTGAGCTCTTCGAACCCCGGAATCTCTCCCTGTCCATCATTGAGAAGAATTAAATTCCCGCCGCTCCGAACCCATTGATCAAGGGCCAATTTCACTCCCGGAGTAAGCGCCACAATATCTGCCCGGGTCAGAACAAAGGCGTCATACCCTGCATAGGCACGCCAGTCCTCCGCTAATCTTGCCACATCAATGATTCCATACAGATTGGAGGATCTGGAACCGTAAGACGGTCCGGAAGTGGCGATCTTCATCCTCCTAAAAGCACTGTTAATTTCCCCCGAGAAGCGTTCAGAAAAGCTCCTCGACATTCCGACCGCATAACTTCCAGCTTGCGCTCCAATACTGCCACCAAGCGAGCGACCTCCGCCTCCCGTCGAACATTGAAAATTAATCGACCGACTCCCCCCCATTCTTTCAACGATGTGATGCACTGGTATCAAGAGATCGATCCTCCTCTCTTCTCCGGCCGGACAACTGACTGAAAATTCACTCCGTATCACCCCTTCCGCTGACGAACGTCCTCGAAAACGGTAGGAGCCGTAAGTATCCATGTTCGAAAGACATCGCACATTCCAGGTTAACGACTCGGACGCTTTATTGCGAATCTCTACTCTGACCGGAAAAAAACCACCACTTGGAAGCACCGAGATCGGAGCGTGAATGGCAAACTCCGTCCCATCAGGGAAGACCCGACTCGCAATTTCTTCCGCCTTGATCGGCGCGAGCAATGCGAGGAACATTAAAAGGAACAAGGCTTTCATGACTTGTTGGCAGAGCTCAGGGGCCGGGGAGTTTCGGTCGTTTGAAAAGGAATCTCCTCCAAAAGTTCTTCGATCACCGAGTCGGTTGTGGCCCCGTCAATGCGAGCACCATAGTCGAGCACCATGCGATGTCGCAGGACGGCCGGAGCGATCAATTTGACATCCTCAAAGCTCGCATTCGTGCGACCGTTCATGACCGCACGGGCCTTGGAGGCACTGGCCAGCGAGAGCGCGGCGCGGGGGCTTGCACCAAATTTCACCGTCTTCGTCGCGGCCGCCTCGCCCGGATGAGTGGCATCCACCAGCCGGGCAATATAGTTCGCAACGACCCCGGGGAGATACACCTTGCGGACGGTGTTGATCACCGATTCAAGATGAGCTTTCCCCAACACCGCATTGACCTCCGGCTCTACGCCGAGCTCACGTTGATTTACAATTTTTTCCAAAGCCGCGACCGTGTTCTTCCGCACATCGAGCTTGAAAAGAAAGCGATCCAGCTGCGCCTCGGGCAGAGGATAGGTCCCCTCCAACTCAATCGGATTTTGCGTCGCCAGCACGAAGAAGGGCTTCGGCAAAGGATGGGTCTCGCCCAAAACGGTCACGCGATGTTCCTGCATCGCTTCCAAAAGAGCCGACTGCGTCTTGGGAGAGGCTCGGTTGATCTCATCTGCCAAAACAATATTGGCAAACAGGGGGCCGGGCTGAAAAACAAACTCCCGCTTGCCGTCCTTCTCCTGCAAAATCGGGTTGCCCGTGATGTCGCCGGGAAGAAGATCCGGGGTAAACTGAATCCGTTTATTATCGAGGACGAGCGTTTTCGAGAGCCCCTTCACCAGCTCCGTCTTCCCCAATCCAGGGAGTCCTTCGAGCAAGATATGCCCACGAGCCAAGACTCCGTTGAGCACGAAATCGATGAGCGTTTCCGGTCCGTAGAGAACTTGATTGAGCGCTTCACTGAGACGCTTGATTTGTGACTGGGCTTCGGCGACCTGCGCCTCGTTGGCATACTCCATGGAATCAGTAGTAACTATTCGAAAAATGACTTCAGCGATTTTTGTTCATCAGGGTCCAAGGCATCCTTCCAAACCCGGTCGCCCCCCAAACCCTCGCTCTTGGCCGCACCACTGGTGGCCGGCCCCTTCTTTGATTGATTCAGATCGTGCTCGATCTCTTCCAGATTGAGAAGATCCCCCGGCTCGGGTTCTTTGTCCTCTTTCCCCTTGAGATGTTCAAATTTCTCCAAATCGAGATTGGGACTTTCCGCTCCAAAAAGATCGCCACCGGCTCCCGGTCCGCGCTTCGGCTCGCCTTCACCTGGTCCGCGCGCCTGGCCATCTCCTTCACCTTCACCTTCACCTTCGCCTTCACCCTCACCCTCACCCGGATTGTCTCCCAGCTTATCGGCCAGTTCCTTTAATCTTTCCTGCATCTCATTCCGCTCCTCCTCGGACATTCCCTCCATCCCCTGCTTGGCTGCTTCTGCCAATTTCTTCATCAACTTCTCATTCGGCTTCATCTGCCCGTTCCGCATTCCCTCCATCGCCTCCTCGAATTGCTGCTGGAGCTTCTGCCGCTGGTCCTTCGACACATTCGGACCTCCCGCCTTCTTTAGCGCTTGCCGGATCTCCATGAGATCTCTTTTTAAACGATTCATCTCGCGGGAATGCGCCTGCTGCAGAGAATCCGTGGCCTCGAGCGAAGCTGCCGAGAACCACTCCTCCGCCTTTTGCTCCTGGAGTTCCTCAAGCCGTTTTTTCACCTCCTCCGCGTAGTCTTCATCGATGAGCCCTTCCTCGACCAGCTCCGCAACCTCCGTCGCAAGTCGACTCCAGGTGTAGGGCTGCTGACTCGCCGTAGCTTGCACCGCCGGCGATACAGGTATCGCAAACCCGAAGAGCAAGAGAGCCAATGCTCCCACCATCGGCAGCGCGACCTGTTCCGCCCGCCAGCTTACGACCGCCTGATCCTCAACCAACCCGGGCCAAGCCCCTCTTCCAGCCAGCGCCGTCGATAAGGCGTTTCGTAAACCCAGCTCAGCGTCCAAGCGCACATAAGCCTCATTCATCGTCAGCCACTTACGTCTCGACCGCCAATAGGCAAACGCGCCCGTAATCACAACAAGCACTCCAAAAATTGACCAAAAGCCAGCCCCCAAAGACCAGTCATTCCGCCGGGCCAGTAAGGCAAAACAGCTTCCCGCCAGCGCAAGCAGCACCAGAGGAATCGTGATCTCCTGATACCACCATGCGACATTCACCCGTCGACGAAGCCGGGTCGCAGCTTTACGCCAACCCAGTTGAAGCTCATCTTGTGATATCACAACATCCATACAAACGACATTAACAACGCGAGCTGTCTTTACAATTGAAAGAAAAAATAGGCTCGGTCTCCCAAAATCATATCTGAGTTCACACGATACGAAAGATGGGAAACACCTCGTCAGAGCCAGATGAACCTCTTAGATTCGCTCCTATGAACGCAAAAGCTTCTCTTTTACTTACTCTCCTTCTCCCATCACTGACCTGGGCGGATCAGAAAAAGGCTCAAACCTGGACCGATCCGGCCGTCGCCTTAAAGGAGAATCCTGATTTTTCAATCCAGGGGGAATACCATCGTAAAGCCTCCCCTATTGGCGCGCAGGTGGTTGCGCTCGGCAACGGAAAATTTGACCTCTATGTGCTGGAGGGCGGGCTTCCCGGGCTTGGCTGGGACAAAGAAAAATCCCGCATCAAACTCACCGGCAATCTCGAAGAGGGGGTGGTCACCTTTGCCGCCAACAAAGGAATCTCCGCTCTCCTGGAAGAGAAGGTCCTGACCATCCAGCGTGATGGCAAGGACCCGGTCAAAGTCTCAAGAGTCGAACGCACGAGCCCCACCATCGGAGCGAAAGCACCCAAGGGTGCGACCGTTCTTTTCGACGGCACAAGTGTCGAACACTGGGAAAAGGGTCAGATGAAAGACGGTCTCCTGCAAGCCACCGGCACCATCAGCAAACCGAAGTTCAAAGACTACCAACTCCACCTCGAATTCCGCACCCCCTACAAGCCCTTCGCACGCGGCCAACAACGTGGTAACAGCGGCGTCTACTTTGGGGGTCGTTGGGAAACCCAGGTCCTCGATTCCTTTGCCCTTGATGGCAAGATGAACGAGTGTGGCGGAATCTATTCCATCTCCGAACCTGACGTGAACATGTGCCTCCCTCCCCTCACCTGGCAGACCTACGATGTCGATTTCACCTCGGCCAAATTTGATGCCAACGGCAAGCGCACCGCCTGGCCCCGCATGACGGTCAAGCTCAACGGAGTGATCATTCACAATGACCGCGAGCTTCCAAAAGACCTCACCACCGCCGCCCCCGCCAAAGGCCCTCTCAAGGACGAAGCTCTTCCCGTTTACCTGCAAAACCACGGAAACCCCGTCGTCTTCCGCAACATCTGGGTGCTCCCGAAGCCATAGGCATCAGGGTGCCATTCCGTTCAACCCAGAGAACGAAGGACTTCACTTTTGCGATTTCTTGGGCGGATTTGGCTCGAACGGATCGCGTAGGTTTTTTGCGCCTTCACGTTCTTCAGCATCGATGGTGGCCAGTGCTTTCCGAACGATCTCACTCCTGCATCATTCGGGAAGAGCGTACTATTCGCCGAAACTTAACCCAGAAAGAGGGAGAGAAGGAAGAGAGTCAGTGTTTTCATTTCATTTTGCCCTGCATTGCCGGAATTGGATTTTCACCCTTCTACAAATTGAAAAATAAGGACGCAATCGCGAAGATAACCCACAAGACAAAGAGCCAAATGATCCCGAGACAGAATTTTGCAAGTAAGCTCCGAATACCAAACCGGGCGCTGCATGCCTTGCATTGATAATCGATTGGGGTCGATGCTTGATGCACAACCGCAAAGGGCAATCCGATCGTCACCAGACAACCCGATGGATAGACGGCATATCGCTTCCCATGACAAACGATCATTGAATCATCGCCACACTTTGGGCATTTTGGTGAGGTACTTTCCTTCATTTTATGAATGACTTTGCCATCCGAGACACAGAGAACAGCAAGTCCGGCCTCTGTCGGAAAAAACTCGCGGACGATTTCGGAGATGGCCGGAGATGCAACTTCGCCCACCCATCACCTTGTCACATGTGAATGCGAGCACGGACGCCCCCCGCGGCAAGAATGGTGAGAGATGTTTTCATGGAGCCAGTGAAACAGGTGGAAAATCAGTAGTATTGAAAAATCCTTTTTGACAATGGTCTGAGCCATTGGGCATGCCGGCTAAAGCCGGACCTCAAGAATCTTGCTCTTCACCGCTGGCATTTCGGTCACATCAATGGTGTGTGATCGTCGCAGGATGCTCAGGAGCACTCCAACCATCGCAAAGCTGAAGACCAAGCTGGACCCGCCATAGCTGACAAAAGGCAGAGGCAGTCCGGTGTTCGGAAGAGAAGACGTGGTGACACCAATATTCATCATGGCCGGGATAATGAGCGCCGAGGTGATCCCGATGCCCATGACCCCTCCAAAGCGATCGGAAGCTTGCATGGAGATTCCCAAGCCAATCAAAAAAATCACCACGAAACAGAAGACAACTCCCATCGTCACAAAGACCCCCAGTTCTTCACCGATGATTGGAAAGATAAAATCGGTGTGATGCTCGGGGAGGTTCATTTGTTTGACCACACCATTTCCCAAACCCATCCCTTTCACGCCTCCGTTTCCGAAGGCCTGAATTGCAAGAACCTGCTGCCAGCCTGCATCCATTTTATGCTCCTCAGGGTTTTGATACGCGGTAATTCGCTTCATCCTGTTCTCATTCCCTTGCACCATCTGAACGAAGAGCAAAATCGCAATCAAGGTCGCACCACCAAGGTAGCGGACCCTCGTTCCTGAAACAAAAAGAACGATCAATCCCGCTGCCCCAAGACCAGCAGTCGTTCCCATATCCCATTCGAAGAGAATCAGAAGCAAAGGAACGCCCAAGATCAACGAGGGAATCACGAAGCCACGGAGGAAGCTTTTGGTCTCCGCCTGGTATTTTGCAAACCAAGACGCAAGAGCAATCATGATGACGAGCTTTGCCGGCTCCGAAGGCTGGAAACGGCCGATGCCCGGAAGAACGATCCAACGTCGCTCCCCCCCCGCTGAATCACCGATCCCCGGGATGTAGCAAAGAATGAGAGCAATACAGACCCCGATAAATAGGGGCCAAGTCAATTTCTGTAATATCCGATAGTCCAAGAGCGCCATGAAGGTCATCACGACGACACCGATCCCCAACCAGAGGGCCTGCTTGACAAGATAAGAATATTGATCCGAGGAGGTATCCCACTTCGCGCTTGCACTCGCCAGCATCACCAACCCCAGGGTGATGAGCGCGGCGACCGCGAGACATAAGATGATGGATGCTCCCTTTCCCATTTCAGGTAGAACGAATGATTATCGAGCTGGAATGTTTAAGGTCGCCCCAATTTTGAGAGCACTCGGCTTGATTCCGGGATTTACCCGCTCGAGGTCGGAAACCGACACCTTGTTTTTAAGGGCTATCCCATAGAGCGTATCTCCACTTTTGATAACGTGGGTTCTCGCGCCAACGGATGGGGCCGGTGGTATCACCCGATCATCGGAAATGGGACGAACCGGACGAATCAGAACAGCCTCTTCAGTCCTTCCAGTTTCCGTGGACGAGTCACCTACAGCGACAAGAGGTCCAGGCTCGCTGCCGGGTAAACTCTGATCATCAGAGGTCTGGATAAAGGGGCGCTCCAGAGGTGGGTAGGTGGGTGTCTCGGCCGGAAGATTGCCCACTCCGGCAATGGATGCCGAAGGAGTCGTGTTCTCGGATCGACGAGCCGGGATGTTAATAATCCAACCCGCCTGGTATTCGGAAATTCCCTGGTTCGCCTTGATCAAGGCTTCGGTGTCCACCCCGTGCTTGCGCGCAATCGATTCGAGGGTATCTCCGTTACTCACGGGGTGGGAATCAAGACCAGCAACCCTGGCCGGTTGCACGTCTTCATTGAGCGCGGGCTTGGTGGCCTTCAAATCGGCACTTTCGCTCCACTGGTCGTGAATCCAGATCCCGGCAATCGCGGCAACATGGAGAAGGAGAATGACGACGAGGGCAAGCGGCACGCCGACACCGGGGACTTCGCCCAAATCTTCGGGCGCCGCCGTGGTGGCCGCACGTTGTTTGCGTTTCTTGGAGGCACGGGTGGCCGCGTGCAACATGCGGAAGCCCGACTTCGGCCGGGTTCTTTTGGTCTGGATGGTTCGTGGGGTTTTCATGGTTGGAGATTGTTAGAGGGTTTTGGTAAGACGGGGGACGGCGGATTTGAAGGCACGTCCCCTCTCTTCGTAGCCAGCAAATTGATCAAAGGAGGAGGTTCCGGGGGAAAAGAGAACGATGTCGCCGGGTTCTGATCGAGCCGATGCCACGGCCACTGCTTCGTCCAAGGTTGCGACGGTCTGGCAGGGAATCACGCCGGAGAAAATGTGAGCGAGCTCTGTTCCGATTTCGCCAAAGGTAATCATCATTTTAGCGCGCTCTTTCAGAAGGGGAGTGAGAGGTTCGTAATCGAGGCCCTTTTGTTTCCCACCGGCGATGAGGATGGTCGGGCGAGTCTGGGAACGGAGGGCTGACTCAAGTGCGTGAAGATTCGTGGCCTTGGAATCGTTCAAATACTCCACACCGTCAATGATCGCCACGAGTTCGCATCGATGCTCCGGCGGACTGTATTTGGCGAGGGCATCGCGGGCGATCTCAGATGTGAGTCCTTTCACGACGGCGCAGGCGGCCATGAGATTTTCGGCATTGTGAAGTCCACGAAGCTTCGTCTCAGCCATTGAGATGAATTTACCGTCTACGTTTAGAATATCCTCTCCGCTGAGAAACCAGTCCGCAGTCCCTTCCGAAGAGAAAGTGATCCGCTCCCCCTTCTCCGTGATGTCTTCACCAATTCTCACCACGACCGGAGTTCCGGGATCGATGTTCTCAAAAATCCGCAACTTGGCTTTACGGTATTCCTCCACCGTATCGTAACGGTCCATGTGATCGGGCGAGAAATTCAGCCAAATAACGGCATCCGGCTTGAAATCTACGACGGTCTCCAACTGGAAGGAACTCAGCTCCAGAGCGATCACCTCGGGAACCATGTTATAGAGGACGACTTCGGACAAAGGGACCCCGTAGTTTCCGCAGGCCACGCAGGACTTCCCGGTCGCCTCGACAAGATCACGCACGAGCTCGGTGGTTGTCGTTTTGCCATTGGTCCCTGTGATTCCAATCGTATCACCGGGATAACAGCGCCACGCGAGTTCGGTCTCCCCCCAAAGGGCACCACTTCCTTGCGCAAAAGCTTGTACGAAATCCCCCAGAGTTTCGATTCCCGGGCTGACCACCACGAGATCAACATCAACTTCCCGACCGATCTCAACGGTCGCCAGGACTGCACCCGCAGCTTCCCGAGAATCGTAGATCGTCACCTGCGCACCACAATGGGCGGCAAGACGAGCCGCGGCTTTGCCGCTGCGTCCTGCCCCGAGTACGGCAACTGTTTTTCCGGTGAGATCGAGCATTAGAGAACTTTCAAAAGGGCGAGACCGCCCAGGCTGCAAAGAATGGAGATGATCCAGAAACGAATGATGACTTGATTCTCATTCCACCCTCGAAGTTCGAAGTGGTGATGAATGGGAGCCATTGCGAAGATCCGCTTGCCACGGAGTTTAAAGCTACCGACCTGGAGGATAACCGAAACGGCTTCCATCACAAAAACGAAGCCGATGATCACGAGGAGAAATTCCTGCTTTGCGCAAATGGCCGTCATTCCGATGGCGCCACCGATCGCCAAGGATCCAGTATCTCCCATAAACACCTTGGCCGGGTGGCAATTGAACCAGAGAAAGCCAAAACACGCTCCCACAAGAGCAAGCATCACGACCGAAAGCTCGGCCAGCGATTGCTTATGGAAGATGTGCAGATATTCAGCCGCCGGCTGGGTGCCGCTGAGGTAGGTGATGACCGCGTAGGCCAGAGCCACCGTGATCGTCACGCCCGTCGCGAGTCCGTCAAGCCCATCGGTCAGGTTCACGGCATTCGAAGTCCCCATGAGAATTGCCATAAAAAGCGGGATCGCGAGCAAGCCAAGAGGGATGATAAAGGTAATGAGAGGGAAAGTGAAATCAGTGACACTGGCGGTCTGAACCCCGTCGTTCACCGAATAGAAAACGTAATCAGAAGTCTCGGGCGTAAGATACAGGAAGAGTCCGGCGGCAAGCCCAACCAAAGCCTGCCAAACCAATTTAAACTTCCCGCTGATTCCCGCGGAGTTCTTCTTGGCCACTTTTTGATAGTCATCAAGAAATCCCAAAACACCGAAGGCGAAAGTGACAAGAGAGACTACCAAGACAAAGGGGTTGAGAACACGGCCGCAGATCAAAACCGCCACCATGGTGGTTCCGAGAATCATGATTCCGCCCATCGTCGGTGTCCCGGCCTTCCCGCCGTGCAACTCAGCAAGCTTGTGAACTTCTGCGGCAGTGCGTAAAGGTTGACCGACCTTCAGGGAAATCAACTTGCGGATGACCCTTTCACCGATCGCAAGGGTCAAAAGGAAGGAAATCAAGGCGGCAAGTCCTGCCCTGATGGTGATGTAGCCAAAAATTCTCAGAAACGAGAACGTCTCGGCCCAGTCGGCTCCCGACTCCTTGGCGTCTCTCCAGAATTGATAGATCCAGTACAGCATAATTCTATGGGGTTTTCTCGGGGAAGGCGTGTTTCATGACCTGCTCCATGGCGGCCATCCGGCTTCCTTTAAACAGCACCGTATCGCCGGAGCCCGTCGCTCCGGAAAGCCAGGTGGCTGCTTCTTCGTGATTGTTAAAATGATCTTTGGCTCCGTAGGCTGCAGCTTCTTCGCCCACCGTGACCAGACTCAAACCAAGCTCGCACGCGACGCGCCCAATTCGAGAATACGCTTCGACAGCATGATCGCCCAGCTCGGCCATCATCCCGAGCACCACGATGCGATGACCGCTTCCCGGGAGGCCTGCCAGAGTGTGCAAAGCCGCAAGCACCGACTCCGGATTGGCGTTGTAGGTGTCATCGATCACAGTGACGCCACCGCTCTCGTAGCGTCGAAGACGACCACTCGTAAGCCCGGCACTCTTAAGACCTGTGGAGATTTCTTCCAGACTCAGACCCAATATCGCTCCCGCTCCGGCTGCCAGAAGCGCGTTGCTAATCATGTGCTGACCGGGGACGGCGATTGAGGTCTTGATCCGACCCAAGTCATCGATGACGAGATCGAAAGAAGACCCGGCTTCTCCCGGCTCGATGTTCTCGGCCCGAATGGTGCCCTCCCCGACCGTCACCACTTTCGCCGGCGTTGAGGCTCGGAATTCTTCCACAAAATTACAATCCGACGGGACCAAAAGAGTGCCACTTTTATCCAGGGCCCGCGCCACTGTTCCCTTCTCCAGGGCAATCGCTTCGCGGCTTCCGAGATGCTCGATGTGTGCCGTTCCAACGTTGGTGATGATGCTAATATCGGGCCGGCCAATTTCGCAAAGCGGAGCAAGCTCACCGGAATGATTCATGCCCATTTCAAAGACCCCGACCTCGTCGTCGTCCTGGGTCGCCAAAACGGTGAGAGGAAGACCGATGTGATTATTCAGGTTACCGAGGGTGGCATTCACCCGGAATTTCCGGCTGAGAACACTTCGAGTCAAATCCTTGGTGGAAGTCTTACCATTGGAACCGGTGATCGCGATGACCGGGATTCCCAGCTCAGCTCGATACCACTTCGCAAGGGCCTGCAGGGCTTCCAGCGTATCGGGCACCAAAACTGCCGGGATTCCTTCGGGAAGCTTGGCGGCATCCTGCACAACGAGAGCTCCGGCACCGGCTTCAGCGGCTTGCGCCAGGAAATTGTGCGCATCAAAATTTTCGCCCGCCAAGGCAAAGAAAAGAGCCCCATCAGGAATGCTTCGGGTGTCGGTCGAAACTCCGGTCGCGATGATACGCTCCCCCCCACCCTGCAGGAGGATACCGCTCATCGCATCTGCGAGTTGCTGGAGGGAATATGGCTTCATTTTCGGTAGTCGTCGTTGTCGTCGCCGAAGTCACGTCCGCGTTTATTATCCCGTTCTTCGCGCTCTTCCTGTCGCTTTAGGAATTCCGCTGCGTCCACTGCTCGTTTCGTTTCGAGAGCACGGAGTGCCACTTCTCGATCATCGAAATGCAGACGCTCGCCTTTGATTTCCTGGTAGGTTTCGTGCCCCTTACCGGCGATCAGAAGGATGTCCCCGGGGTAGGATGCCGCGATCGCGGTATTGATGGCATCGCGACGGTTCACGATGACTTCGTGAGGCGTATTTCCAAGGCCCGGAATGATCTCTTCGATAATCGCTTCGGGATCTTCGCTGCGGGGATTATCCGAAGTCACGATGCACACATTGCTGTATTTTGCGGCAGCCGCAGCCATCAACGGGCGCTTGCCGCGATCACGATCGCCTCCACATCCAAAGACCGTAACGAGACGATTCGGATGTAATTCATGGAGAGTCTCACACGCCTTCTCGAGCGCATCCGGAGTGTGGGCGTAGTCAACAAAGACCGAGATACGCTCGCCACCGAGCAGCTCCATCCGGCCGCGGGTCTGACGGGTATCGCCAATGGCCTTCACGAGATTCCGGAGAGGCACGCCCGTCGAAGAAACAGCCGCCAAAGCAGCAAGGGCATTCATGACATTAAAACGTCCCACGACCGGCAGGCGCACCAGAAAGCTCTTTCCTCTGGCCTCAAGGGCAAAGACCTGACCCCGGTTTGAAGGCCGCAAATCACTGGCCCGAAAATCAGCTTCGGGACCAAACCCAAAAGTGATCACCTTGAGACGACCTTGAAACTCGGCAGCAAGCTTTTGACCGGCGACGTCATCGGTATTAATCACCGCGACTCCGCTCGAACCTTCGTCAGCCATCTGATCAAAGAGGATCTTCTTGGCACCAAAGTAGGCCGCCATCGTCTTGTGATAATCGAGATGATCTTGGGTCAAGTTGAGGAAAACTCCGACTTGAAATGGAATGCCGCTGCAACGCCCTTGTTCGAGCCCGTGGGAGGAAGTCTCTATCGTGACCGCCTTGCAACCATTGTCCTTCATGCTGCGGAGAATGCTCTGCATCTCGACTGCGCCGGGCGTGGTATGGGTGGCATCACGGAGAGTCTTGCCATCGTGAATCTTGATCGTCCCGATCATCCCCGCCTTGATCATGGAGTTTTCAAAGAGAGAGTGAATGAAATGGGTCACGGTGGTCTTTCCGTTGGTTCCGGTGACTCCGACGGTCACCATCGCGGCACCGGGATCACCGGCAAAGCGGGCGGCAAGCCGACCAAGAACGACCCGGGTATCAGGCACTTGAATCCAGAGACCAGGATACTCGGCGGGACCTTTGCTCTGAGCAATGATGGCCGCAGGATTCTTGGCCATCACCTCATCGAGGTAGTCATGCCCATCAGCCGAGCCTCCTCGGACAGCCACAAAGACAGCGCCCTCTTGTACCCGACCACTATGATCGGTGACGCTGACGACGGGCACGTCTTCGATACGAAGCTCGCGGGCTTCGGGAAGAATTTCCAGGAGTGACGGAAGTGAAATCATTCGGATGGGATAAATGCGATAGAGGTTTCCTCTTCAGGGATCTCTTCGGTAGGAGTAAGATTCATATATTGAGCGACGCGTCTTGAAACTTGGGAAAAGACAGGAGCTGCGATGGTCCCGCCACCCACTTGAAAGTCTTCACCGAGTCCGGAGGGTTCATCGATGGTGACGATGCAGACAAAACGGGGGGCTTGAATTGGGACGATGCCGGCAAAAGTCAGGAACTTCTTATCTGGATCGTATCTCATTTCTTCGTTGTTCCATTTCTCAGACGTTCCCGTCTTGCCTCCGGAGCGATATCCGGGAATACGGGCACGGCGGCCGGTGCCTTTTAAAACGACCTGCTCCAACGCAAGACACATTTCACGGGACGTTCTTTCGCTGAGGACGCGGCGGACTTTCTGAACCGGCGTGTGATCAAGGATGGTCCCATTATTGGCGATAATGGAGTCAACCAGCCGGGGCTTAAGAAGAGTGCCTCCATTGGCGAGAACCGAGTAAGCCATCGCAAGTTGAAGTGGCGACACCGAAACGCCATAGCCATAGGTCGCACTGGCAAAATTTCGCATGTTGGTTGGATCCTGAACCCTGCCTTTCGCTTCTCCCGGGATCGGAAAACCAGTGCGGCGCCCAAATCCGAAGTCATAAAGATATTGGTAAAATCCAGCCCGCCCAACGCGCTCTGCAAACTGAAAAACCCCGGTGTTGCTCGACTTCACCAAGACCCCCTCGAAGGTAAGTTCGCCATAACTATGGTGATCCCTAATTTGAAACCCATGACGGAAGATCGAGCCCCAGCCACAGTTAACAACAGTTTCCCGGTTGACGCCTCCGCTTTCCAGAGCAGCAGCCATTGCGACAATCTTCATTACAGAACCGGCTTCATACTGAGCGGAAACCGCAAAGCTCGTCCCGGCTTTCGAATAGTCCTTACGATCTCTCAGGTTAAAGTGGGGTCTGCTTGCCATCGCAAGGATATCACCAGTGTGAGGATCAACGATAATGATACTTCCCTTTTTGGCGTTGTAGGCTTCGAAGGCCATCTCGAGTTCATCTTCGACGATCGCCTGGATTCCCATGTCGAGAGTGATTCGGACATGTTTCCCCATTTTGGGCGGGGTCACTTTGGCGGCCTGGGTGAGATGGACGCGTCCGTTTGCGTCCTGCTTCAAAACACGCTCGCCATCACGACCGATCAGAATATGATACATCGACTTCTCCAGCCCGGAGAGCCCGATTCCTTCGTGGTTGCGAAAACCAATCAAATGCGGAGCAAAATTCGGCATCGGGTAATCCCGGCGCTGGGAACGCTCAAAGCTGAAGCCTTGGATCCGGCGCTTCTCCAATTCGTTCTCGATGTTCCGGGCATCGTCCTCGCGGATTCTCGTCTTCAAAACGACACGAGTGGAGCCACGATTCAGCTTCTCGGAAATCTGGGAGAAGGGCATGCGGAGTTCACGACCGATCACCTCGGTAGCATACTCCATGTGCTCTGCGATGATTTGCTCCTCCGAGAGATTTTTTTTGATCTGCTGATAGGTTTTTTTAAGCAGGACGCTTTTCTCCGCCTTGTTGAGCTCCTTCCAACCCGCGACCTGACTGGCATATCGATGAGCCACGGCACGATGAAGAATTGCCACGGTATTCAAGTGGTTGAGGTCCGCGACCAAAGTTGCTTCGGGGCGGTTTTGGGCAATCACGGTGTTGTTACGATCGACAATATTCCCGCTTCTGGCGGGGATTATTTGCCGTATCTTAAAGCGGGGAACAGCCGAGGTGTTGGAGAGTTTTGGCTTCCAAACGTGTAAGGAAATCAGTCGCACCGAAAGCGCACTCAGCCCGGCTACGAGAGCCAGGCAGACAAAAAACGCGCGACGTTTAAATGATGGGTCCATGGGATACTATCGACGGGCAACTGAGTCGTCGGGGGGGGATTCGTCGTCGGAGTCTTGAAAGACTTCGACGAACTTGATTTCAGTGAGGGGAGAATTGGTCTCGGCGAGATGTTTGGGGAGCGAGTAGACACCGAGAGTTTCCTCGATGTCAGCCTTGTGCAGAGAAATCGAAACCTGGTGCTCATCCATCTTCTCCTGCACCGCCGCGATCTTGCTACGAGTGGTGATCTGCCTGTTCTTCATCACGACGTAGCCGATGCCGCTGCTCGAGACGATCATCACGGCAATGGCAAGGAGAACGAGAGAGGGAAACCCCAAACTAGAGGTACGTTTTCTGCGATTCATGGTTCTTTTAGGCGGTTGGGTTGGTGATTCGCTCCACCACTCGCAGGCGCGAACTGCGGGAGCGGGCATTTCGGGAAATTTCCTCGCCTCCGGGAGCAATTCCTTTGCGGGTCAGAAGGCGATAGACATGGTCGGGATTTGGCCGGGGCGCCGGCCACTCGGGACGATCAATTTCGGCTTTGGAGCGATCACGAAAGCTCTGCTTCACGATTCGATCCTCAAGACTATGGAAGGTCATGACGGCAAGGCGGCCTCCCGGCTTGAGGAGGTCAGGTGCGATCTCAAGAAAACGACGGAGCTCACCGAGTTCATCATTTACCTCCATGCGAAGGGCTTGAAAAACCTTGGTGGCAGGATGAGTGCGACCACGACGGCCAATCAATTTTTCGATGCCATCCGCCAGTTGCAGGGTTGTCTCAAAGGGAGCCTTTTCGCGTTCCTGCACGATCCAGGCTGAAATTTTACGCGCTGATTTTTCCTCGCCCAGATCCCAGAAAATTTGGCGAAGCTCGGCCTCGTCCCATGTATTCACGAGATCGGCGGCAGTGCGGCCTTCATTCCCCATCCGCATATCGAGAGGGCCATCGAAGCGGAATGAAAATCCGCGCTCGCCGACATCCAGTTGATGTGAGGACACCCCGAGATCGAGGAGAATCCCATCCAGCTCACCCCATTCGCCTTCATCGGCCAATCGGGACATGTCACCATAGCACCCGGCAATCGCCTCGAAGCGATCTCCAAAACGAGCCAGGCGCTCGCCGGCATAAGTGCGGGCATCAACATCGCGATCGATTCCTTTCACCGTAGCTCCGGCTTTTAAAAGGGCCTCGGTGTGCCCTCCGCCTCCCAAGGTGCCGTCGACAAAGAGCCGGCCTTCTTCCGGAGCGAGAGACTGCACCACTTCATCGAGGAGGATTGATTCATGGTAGAATGACTGCTCCGGAGCCTCATCCACGCTTTCCGACATGGCATAGCGTTCCCCTGCCACGCCCGACGTCTCTCCACGAAGGAAGGTCGGCAAAGTGAAGCTGCAAAGCTGCCGAAAATCAGGCGACATCTGAATGGGATAGGTTAACAGCATGATGAAAGGGGGAATCGGACCATTAGAAACCGAGCATGCCGGAAAGGACGGGATCGTCTTCACGGGCTTGTTCCTCGGCAGCTTCGATGGCCTCGCCATTTTGGGGGGTGAAAATTTCGAACAACTCCCCACGCCCCACCAAGTGGACCGCTCCGGGAAGAGTGAAGCCATTGGCCTCTGCAAGTGCCTTGGGGATAGCGAGTTTCCCTTGTTCATTGACTTTGGAGGCAATGACCGAACCGTAGAGAATTCCGCGGGCCCGATCCTTTTGAGCTGGATTTGCCTCCTGTGTACTCTCGATATCGCTGAGCTTCCGATCGAAGGCAGTCTGGGTCAGAACCCGCAAGGCCGGGATACCCTCGACCTTCACCTTCACGAAGAAAACGCTTTCGCCGTAGGCAGGGCGCCAGTCAACCGGAAGGGAAAATCTCCCCTTTGGATCGAGTTGACGGTCCAAATGACCTGAACGACAATGACAAGAATCTCCCATGATGATACCGGGCTACAGATGGCGGCAGTCACCTGAGTACACCAAAGCGCACCTGAGAGCAACTCGAAACCCTAAATAATAAGGGAATCCGTATGAAAACTCTGTCTTTTCGAGGAGATTGCAAGGGTAATCTCCCGCCTCGGACGGACTAATTTGCTAGTTTGGGGCTCGAGAAAAATCAGGTGTGTCGAATATCCTCTGCCGATGTCACAAAAACAACGTCCTCGGCGATATTAACGGCGAGGTCACCAATGCGTTCAAGACTTCGGGCAATGAAAATCAGATTGAGAAGTGACTCGGTATCCTGACCGGCCTCAGAGATCTTCTGACTCAGGACCTTCCCAAGTCCCTTGTGGATTTTATCGACCTTGTGATCCATTTCGATCACCGCGAGAGCCATTGTCTCATCGACGTCGGAGTAAGCCGTCAGGGCTACCGAGACGATCTTGCGTGCCTCGACAAAGAGAGGCTCAACCAAGCGAACTTCGTCAAGGACTCCAGCACGAATAATTTTACGGGAACGTTTTGCGATGGTCACGGCATGGTCCCCGATCCGCTCGAGACTGCGGCAAATATTAATGGAAGACAAAACCTGACGGAGATCAGTAGCCACCGGATTGAAACGGAGAAGAATCCCCATGCCCTGCTCGTCGATCCTCTTTTCCTGCTGATCAATGGCCTCGTCTTCTTCGATGACATCCAGGCAAAGATCTCGATCACCATTTGTCAGTCCGTTCATGGACTTCTCAATAGCCGCAAGAGCATTTGTTCCCATTTCAACAACACTGTCCTTGAGAGCGCTGAGATCGTCGTCGTAATTTTTGAGAATATGAGCCATGGAGATTTTAAATTTTTGATTTTAGCCGAAACGGCCGCTGACGTAGTCCTCGGTCTGCTTGGCCTTGGGATTTCCGAAAATTGTTTGGGTATCATCATACTCGATCAACTCACCGAGATAGAAGAATGCAGTGCGATCAGAGACCCGGGTCGCTTGCTGCATGTTGTGGGTCACAATCACAATGGTAAAGTCTTCCTGTAATTCTGCGATGAGCTCCTCGATACGGGCGGTGGCGATCGGATCGAGAGCCTGTCTCTTATACACATCTGACGCTGCCGACGATCTACTC
>CAJXVQ010000078.1 GCA_913060685.1 uncultured Verrucomicrobiales bacterium | reverse complement strand
ATCTACACAGAGTAGATCGTCGGCAGCGTCAGATGTGTATAAGAGACAGCAAAAACACATTTATCATAGATCTGTTGCTGGATCTTATGCGAAAGTTCCTTCTTCAGCTCATTGTCTGAAGTCTGGCGATATTCCTCCACCCACTTGTCCATTTCAGGATCCTTGTAGGCGAAGACATTGTTGGTCTTTTCCTTGATGTTCCCTTGCTCGTCGTAGGCATTCCGTGAGTGGAAGTATTCGTAAAATGCGAAATAAGGAGGCTGCACCGACCAGGCGACGGCGGTGAGTTCGAACTTCTTATCCATCGCATCAGTGAAAACGATACTGGGATCCTTGCCATCCAAAATGAGATCGACTCCGGCGCTTCTCGCCTCGGTCTTGAGAATCGACATGATATCGGCGTAGGTCTTGATTGCGTAGTGGCTGAGGGTGAACTCAAGCCGGGTGCCATCAGGCTTTCGCAGAATGCCATCGCTTCCCTCCGTCGTAAATCCGGCCTTGGCAAAATATTCACGCGCCTTCGCCGGAGAAAACGGCCAAGGTTTCACGTTCGGATTTACAAAGTCTCCGAAGCCATCCACGAAACCGGGAAGACGGTTGTAGTCCCCCCAGAACTGAACCTTGATCACCTTGTCGTAATTCAGCGCATGTGCCAGCCCGAGTCTCACATTAAGATCCTTGAGCTTATCGCGATCCAGATTCATTTCGACCCCAAACTGCGGGCGAGGGAAATCGTTATACCACCAATGCCGCTCGATATAACCATCGTAGACTTTGGGGATCTCGGTCTTCTCATACCAGGACTTGGGACCTGAAACCATTGCCATCTCAAGCTGCCCCGCGCGAAAGAGTTCGAAACTCTTGTTCACGTCACGAATCACCCGCCAGACAATTTTGTCAGGATTGTAGCGATATCGATAGAACTTCTTATCGTTCCCCCACCAATTTTTGTTACGGGTTAGAGTAATCGACACCCCTTTATCGATATCCTCATCCCTTACAAGATATGGCCCGGTATTTGGCTGGTGCTTCCAATTATACCGCTCCTCAAAATCGGGTCCAAATTCCTCATAGAAATGAGGCGGAGAAGGTGCAAAGTCGCCAATTTTATTGTACATCCCGAGCTCGCTTTTCGCCTCGGGAAAAGTCACAGCCAAGGTGTGCTCATCATAAATTGTGATCTGAGCAAGTTCCTCGCGCAGGTATTGTTTGTAGTAAGGCGCATTCCCGTAGTCGGATATACGGAGGTAAGCGGCAACGGCAAAGTCCTTGGCCTCCACCTCAACACCGTCCGAGTAGGCGGCATCTTCGTGCAACTTGAAATACCAAGTCCGCTTATCCGGCCCATGGGCCCACTCGCGGGCGACGCCCGGAATGACGGAACTATTGAGACGATTCAACGACACCAAACCTAGTTGAACATCATCGTAAAGCTCACCTCGCATACCGCTGTTTGAGGCTGATCCAAAGGGCCGAAGTGTCGGAGGAAAGCTGGCGACATAGTATCGAAAGACCCCACCTTTTTGAGCATTCGGATCTGAGTCCTCCGGTTCATCCAAGCCGTCCTGCCATTCCAAATCAGCTGGAAGATCGGCGATGGTCTTGAAATTGAAGTAATCTCCAAGAGCGACCCTTCGTTCGAATCGCGCCACCTTTTTCTGCCCGTCTTTTGCCGCTGGTGAATCAGGTTCAGCCTTGGCCAACTCCTCCTTTGCCGATGCCAACTGTTCGGCATTCCAGGTCTCCATGTATTCATTGTAGACCGGGACAAATTCATCAAAGCCCAAGCCCGCCACGTAGGCCTCCTCATCCTGCTGACAGGAGAGAATGACCATGGAGATGAGTAAAAGAAACCAACGCATGTGACTTATCGATAATAGGTGTATTTCTTGGGATCAAAGGCCTCACGGACGGCCTCTCCGACGAAAGTCACAAGCACCAGCATGGTGACGAGACAGAAGAAAGCCGAGCTAACCAGCAAAGGTGATGACAGTGAACTCAAACCATCTTTCAATAACTTCCCCCAACTGGCATACTGGACCGGAAGTCCAAATCCAAGGTAGTCCAGCGCGGTCAATGAAAGCACGAGACCCGAGATCGAAAATGGCACTAAAGTGACCAGAATGGCCACCGAGTTTGGCAAGAGATGACGGAACAAAATCCTCGGCACCCCCGCTCCGATCACTCTACTGGCCGCGATATAATCACGCGCTTTTTCCTTGAGAGCGGAAGTCCGCATCAAGTAGGTCATCGACATCCAACCAAAGATCGCGAGGATTCCAAGAATGAGGTAAAAACCCAAGCGGTCCTTGTATTGGGGAGGAACACCCAAAGTGATAATAATCACAAGGAAGAGAAACGGAATATTCGAGAGAATCTCAATGATTCGTTGCACCACCAGATCGAACCACCCTCCGAAATACCCCATCAAAAGTCCCACCGTAATTCCAATGAGATAGACGATCGGAACGTAGATGAGGGCTGCCTGGAAGTTCACCTGAAGTCCTCCGTAAAGGTAGGCAATGACATCATTCCCCTTGGAGTCCGTTCCGAGTGGATGGGACAACTGAGGTTCGGATGGAGGGTAGCTGACATCATATTCCTGTTCGATTGACGCGGCTAAAAACTCCTCCAAAGATCCCTCACCTTCCCACTCCTCCGAACCCTCGATTAATTTCCCTTCGAGATACTTTGCCTTGTAGACCCGATCCCCGGCGAGATTCCATCCTTGTGCATCGCCTTGACGCTGGCCCTTTCGATAAGTGAAACGCAAATGCGGATCAGCAGGACGATCCGGACTATAAAGCCGTGTGCCAAGGCCGCTGTATTTCAGATCGTCCGGGTCAATTTTCTTGGCCAGGGCATTGATGGTATCCTGAGTCGGGTTATAGGGCCACAGAGGAAGAATCACCGTTCCTTTTCCCGAATCCGAAAAGCTCTTCTTGAGCTCCCGGTAATCTGGCTCGAGATCGCTTTTGCCATTATCGATGATCCCGAAGGTGGCGTTCTTTTCAAGACCGGTGGTGAAGGCCGGGAAATACCATTGATCCTCATACTTCACCGCCAACGCCTCCTTGCCCACGATCAGTTGATCCAGCGCTGCCAAACCGGCCAAACCGATAAGAATCAGGAAAGAATAATATCCACGTTTGATCGACTTGAAGCGTTGAATCTTACGGACCGTCACCGGGTTGGGCGGCCCACTTGTCAATTTACTGATGACGAGCCAGAGACCCGCCAAGAAGACAATCACCGCGGTAATCACACCAGCCTGCTCGACGAGCCACTGCAAAATCTCATACGGCAGATTAAGTTCTCCGGCCGAGCGAGAAAAATTATATCCCCAGCTGATTGTGGGCAGTTTCAATCCCACCGCCTCGGCGTAAACGCTAAGCGCTACGGCCACCATCATGAAAATTCCAATTCCGAGCTTCATCGTTTACTGAAATTTGACCCTCGGGTCGATCATGGCGACGATTACGTCTGAGAGGATATTTCCCATGACCATGAGAAAGGAGGCTACGGTCAGAGTGCCCATAATGAGCATCTGGTCAGGACCGGTGATGGCGCGAAATTGCAAGAGGCCGAAGCCCTGGATATCGAAAACAGTTTCAATCAAGAGGCTTCCGGAAACGATAAGCGTAATGAGCTGCCCCAAACTGGTCGCAATTGGAATGAAGGAGTTCCGGAAGGCATGCCGGAAGACCGCCCTGTTGAAGCCCACTCCCTTGGCCACCGCCGTGCGCACATAGTCGGCTGCGAGATTATCCATGAGATTGTTTTTCATCATCATCGTCATCCAGGCAAACGAACCAATGACGTAGCTGAGCAATGGTAGAACCGTATGCCACGCCAGATCTTTAATTTTGCCAATCGTGCTCATCGTCTCAAAGTCCTGGGACACAAGTCCAACCATCGGGAAGATCGGCTTGGTCGCTCCAAGATAGACCAATAAGAGAGCTCCGAGTGCAAATCCCGGGATGGCGTAGCCGAAGAAGATCAAGACCGAGCTAATATTATCGATCGGAGTCCGGTGCTTAATGGCCTTGATGATCCCCAGTGGCAAACAAATCCCATAGGTCAGGAGTGTTGTCAGGATTCCAAAGTAGAGAGCCACCGGCATTCTCGACTTGATCAGATCCAAGACGGGCTCGCCGAAGACCGAAGATTTCCCCATGTCCCCCTGTAAAAGCCCCGAGATCCGGGACTTATAAATTACCGCTCTCGGTATGAAATTCTCCAAAGTCCGCTTGGAATCGCCACCCTTTCGATCCAGATGCCGCTCGAACAACTCCTCGGCCGTTTCGTAGCGAATCTCCCATCCATCTTTGGTAATATCCTCCCAATCAGCCATCGGCTTGGACTTCTCCACATAACGCGCCCAATCGATCTCTTCCCCCACCTTCTGGACCACCACGGGGCGCCCGGTTCCGGCCAGACTGACCAGAACCTGATTATCGGGATCTTTTACGATGCTGCCTCCAATCGTCTCCTCACTCAGTTGGTCCCCTTTTTTCGAAGGCTTGAAATCCGCTTCGCTATAAAGTCGCTCCCGGGGATACAGTCCCAGCCACGTCATGTAGGCCACCACCACATTCTTATCGTAAAGGTATTCCCTCTCAAATGCCTCGATCTGTTCGTCAGAGAGAGCCCCGCTCGTCCCACCGCTGCCTCCGCCACCACCGCCTTCGGAAGTTCCGGCTGCCGCCGCTTGCAACTCGCGCTCAAGTGGACTCCCCGGCATCACCCGTGTGATGGCAAAAACAAGAAAGGTCACTCCCAGCACGGTCAGAGGGACCAGCATCAATCGGCGGAGAAAATAGACTTTCATTCGGAGGTTTCAGCGTCGTTGACGCACGGAGTTTTCCTCCAATTCACTCGCTAATGTCAAACCAAAGTCATCGAATGCAAAAATTCATTCCCTTTCTCTTGATTTTGTCCAAGGTTCCGCCGTGCTTCGGACCACTCTCTTTACTGCCCTCGCCAGCCTTTTGTTCGTCTCCTGCGAGCGACGATCGGATGTCGAGATCGCCAACGAGGAAAACATCCTCATCATCGGCAACAGCGGCGAACCCAAAGGACTCGACCCTCACCTCGTTTCAGGGGTTCTTGAGTCCAATATCATCCGCGCTCTCTTTGAAGGCCTTTGCGTCGAGGATCCCGCCAAGGACAATTCATCGCTCCCCGGCGTGGCAAAAACCTGGGTTCCTTCGGAGGACTTCACCGAGTGGATTTTCAATCTCAATCCCGACGCCAAGTGGTCCGATGGAGTTCCCGTCACTGCTCACGATTTTGTTTTCTCCTACCGCCGCCTTCTCTCACCTGATCCTGACTGGCCGGCCGAATATGCCGAAATGCTCTACTTCCTAAAGAATGGAGAAGCCTATCACCGCAGCTACTTCGGAAATATTCTTTGTGGAAATGATCCCGATTTCCCCCTCGCCTGGGAAACACTCAAGGAAGCCAATTTCCAGGGAGAACGCACCTTGAAGCTTGAAAATTTCAAAGGGAAGGAGTTCTCCAAGCTCAAGGAAATCGACCTTAAGAAACTCAAGCCTTACCTTGAGGAAGGTGAATCGATCAGCCTTGAAAAACTCACTGCTGAAAAAGTCGACCTGTCCGACCTCACTAAAACCGAGAAGATCATCTTCTTCAATGCCAAGGGCATCGACAAACTCAACAAGGAGCAACTTCAAGCCCTCGCGAAAGAGACCGATCTCATCAAGTGGACCGAGAAAGTCCCCGAAGACGTTCGTCAGGAAGTCCTCAAGCGCATCATCGCCCACCACGAGGCGGACAAACCCAACCTCTGGGACAAGGCCCAGGTCGGAGTCACCGCCGTCGATGACTTTACTCTCAAAATCAACCTCCGCGGCCCCGCGCCCTTCCTCCCCGAAATCACGAAGCACTACACGTGGTATCCCGTTCCGAAACACATCGTCCTCAAATACGGCAAGATCAACACCGCCTTCGCCTCCCAGTGGACCCGCCCCGGAAACTTGGTTTCAAACGGCGCATTTAAACTCAAGACCTGGCGCACCAACCACTTCATCGAAATCGAGAGAAACCCGGAATATTGGGATGCTCAAACCGTTTCCCTCGACGGAGTCCGCTATCTCCCCATTAAGAATTACTACACCGAAACCCGCATGTTCGGAGATGGCCAGCTCCACATGACCTACACCGTTCCTTCGGAGCTCATTCCGATGGCCAAGGAGAAGTATCCCGACCAACTCCGTCAGGAACCCTACGTCGGCGTCCGCTTCATCCGCGTCAACACCCGGAACAAGCCCTTTGACAACCCCAAGGTTCGCCGGGCCTTTGCGCTCGCCATTGATCAAAAAGCAGTCTGCGAAAAAATTCTCCAAGGGGGACAAACACCCGCCTCCGGAATCGTCCCGCCCTTTGGCGAATACACAGTGCCCGACGTCATTCACTTTGATCCCGCGAAAGCCAAGGCCCTGCTCGCCGAGTCCGGCTACGAGTCCACGTCCTCCTTCCCCGAGATCAGCTTGCTGACCACCAACTCTGACTCCGGCCTTCGCGAAGCGGAAGCCCTTCAGGCGATGTGGCAAAAGCACCTCGGCATCAAAGTCCGCATCACTCAGCGGGAATGGACAACCTACCTGCAGAAACAATACGATGCCGACTACGATCTCTGCGTCGCAGGCTGGATTGGCGACTACCTCGATCCCACCACTTTCCTCGAAATGTGGGTCGCGGATGGCGGCAACAATAACACCGGCTGGAGTTCCAAGGAGTTCGAAAACCTCCTCAACAAGGCTGAAAACACCGCCGATGTCCCCACCCGCATGGGCCTCCTTTCCGATGCCGAACGCACGATCCTCAGCGACACTCCGGTCCTCCCCATCTACTGGTACACCACGAACTACCTCATTCGTCCCGAAGTCAAAAACTGGAATCCCCTTCTCCTGAACAACCATCCGTTCAAGTTCGTTAAAATCGAAAAATAATCACCTTCCCCGATGCTCAAAACCATCCTCTCACGCGTGATCCAGACCATTATCGTGGTCTTCCTTCTCGTCACCTTCGTCTTCTTCGCCGTCCGGGCCATTCCCGGGAACCCCTTCGCGAGTGACAAAGCGACTTCACCTGAAGCCCAGGCAGCTCTCGAAGCCTACTACGGTCTCGATAAACCCCTTCCCATTCAGTATTTCAACTACTGGAAAAACATCCTGACAGAAGGTGATTTTGGCGACTCCCTCGCCATGAAGGGCCGCAAGGTCTCGACCCTCATCTCCGAATCCTTCCCCGTCTCCCTGAAACTCGGCCTCCTCTCCCTCGCCCTCGGCATGGGCATCGGCATTCCGCTCGGAATTGTCGCCGCTCTCTTCCACAACAAGTGGCAGGATTACACTGCCATGGTGGTCGCAATGGCGGGGATTTGCGTCGTGGCATTTGTTCTTGGCCCCATCTTCCAACTCTCAATCGCACGCCCTCTTTCGTGGCTCAATGTCGCGGGTTGGAATCGCACTTCAGACATCATTCTACCATCCATCACTCTTTGCTTCGGAGTCGCCGCCTACCTCGCCCGACTCACTCGCGGAGGAATGCTTGATGTCCTCTCACAGGATTACATCCGCACTGCCCGCGCCAAAGGAGTCCCCACCCTCCAGATCATCACCAAGCACGCCATGCGACCCGCGCTCATGCCTGCCGTCACCTTCCTCGGACCGGCCTTCGCCGCGATCATTACCGGTTCCTTTGTTGTGGAGAACATCTTCCTGGTCCCCGGTATGGGCCAGCACTTTGTCCTCGGAATCACCTCCAAGGACTACAATCTCGTTCTCGGTCTCGTTCTCTTTTACGGCATCTTAATGGGCATCGCGAATCTCTTGTCCGACATCGCCCTCATTCTCATGGACCCCAAGCTTCGTACTTCCTGATTTGTCATGACTCCAGCAGTTCAAACTCTCAAAGCAGATATCCCCGTCGCCGAAAAAGGCTCCAGCCTCTGGGCCGATGCCTTCGTCCGCCTCAAGAAAAACAAGCTCGCCATGCTTGGAGGAATCATCGTGATTCTCATCCTCATCCTCTGCTTTATCGTAGCCCCCATTCTGGCGGCAATCGGTTGGAATGCCAATGAACAGGACCTCGCCAACCGCTTTGCCGGAGTGGGAGAAAAAGGTATCCTTGGCACCGATCAGCTTGGCCGCGACCTCTTCATGCGCGTTCTTGAAGGAGGTCAAATCTCCCTTCTCGTCGCTATTCTTGCCACCTGTATGACCGTCACCATTGGTGTAATCTACGGAGGCATCGCGGGCTACATTGGCGGTACTCTTGGCAGCATCATGATGCGGATCGTCGATGGACTCCTCGCCATGCCTTTCCTTATTATCGTCATTCTCTTCCGCGAACTCATCACCGGTCATGTCGACGTTGCGGCCAAATTCCTCATCGATGACTGGGGCTGGAACGACAACACCGTCTTGCGTTTTGCCAATCTCATTCCCCTCACCATCGCCATCGCTGGTTTCGGCTGGCTTTCCATGGGGCGCATCGTTCGCTCGTCTGCCGCGTCCCTCTCAAAACAGGAATTCGTTGAAGCGGCACGTTCGCTCGGACTGAGCCACACGCGTATCCTCTTCCGCCACATCGTGCCAAACATGCTGGGACCGGTCATCATCTACGCGACTCTCACAATCCCAAGCTTCATCCTTTATGAAGCCACCTTGAGCTTCATCGGCCTGGGCATCGAGCCGCCAAACTCCTCTTGGGGAAAGCTCATTCAAGAAGGAGCCAACTTCCTTGAGACCAACGTAACAGTTCTCGCTGTTCCTGCCGTCATGTTCTCGCTCACCCTCTTCGCCTTTAACTTCCTCGGCGATGGCCTCCGCGATGCCCTCGACCCCAAGGCATCCAAGGATTGATCGAGATATTAGAGCGGCCTCCGGTAAGGAAAAGAGACCGATGCCGTCATTTTTGATTTCAGCCTTTTCTTTCCTTTCTTACCCCCCACCGAATTTGCAAAGATCCCCACCGATGGATCCACAGGAACTTCAACAGAAAATCTCCGACTCCAGTTCATGGGTGGGAGCCATGCGGGCAGAAATGGGACGCGTCCTTGTTGGGCAGGAAAACCTCGTCAACAAGCTTCTCATCGGACTTCTTAGCAACGGACACATCCTGCTCGAAGGTGTTCCCGGCTTGGCCAAAACTCTCGCCGTGAAGGCTCTTGCCGGCTCACTGCAAGCGAAGTTCGCCCGGATCCAGTTCACCCCTGATCTTCTTCCCGCCGACCTCCTCGGCACCTTGATTTATCATCCGGACGAGAAAACCTTCGCGCCCAAGCTGGGCCCAATTTTCGCCAATCTCATCTTGGCGGACGAGGTCAACCGCGCTCCCGCCAAGGTCCAATCCGCCCTCCTTGAGGCCATGCAGGAACGCCAGGTCACCATCGGCGACACCACCTACCCACTCCCGAAACCTTTCCTCGTTCTCGCCACGCAGAACCCCATCGATCAGGAAGGAACCTACTCCCTCCCGGAAGCACAACTCGATCGCTTTCTACTCAAGGTCACCGTCGATTATCCCAGCCGCCAGGAGGAACTCGAAATTCTCGAACTCATGTCATCCTCCCATGCCAATGAGGAAACCAAACCAGTCACGACCACCGAGACGATCGCAGCCAGCCGGGAGCTCGTCGATCAAATCTACATCGACTCCGCCGTCCGCGGATACATCGTCGATCTCGTGCAAGCAACCCGCCAACCCGACCAATACGAGGCCTCCTTAAAGAATCTCATCATGGCCGGAGCATCCCCGCGTGCCACCATCAACTTCGCCCGGGCGGCCCGCGCCCGCGCTTTCCTCGAAGGCCGCGCTTTCGTCACTCCTGCCGACGTCAAGGAACTCGCTCCCGAGATCCTGCGCCACCGGATCCTCCTCTCCTACGAGGCCGAAGCCGAAAACGTCACCACCGATCAGATCATCACGCGCCTCATGGGCCGCGTTCCGGTCCCTTAATCAGGCTTTGAGTTCCAGGAAGTTCTGTAGGATCTGTTTCCCTGAGTCGGTGAGAATAGACTCAGGATGGAACTGGACTCCATGGACATTCAGCTCTTTGTGCTTGAGCCCCATGATGACCCCGTCCTCGGTCCAGGCTGTCACCTCCAAACAGTCAGGAAGAGTCTCTTTCTTCACGATCAATGAGTGATAGCGCGTCGCCTCGAAGGGATTCGAAAGGTCCTTAAAAACACTCTTTCCACCGTGATGAATCATAGAGGTTTTGCCGTGCATCAATTGCTTCGCGCGCACAACCTCACCTCCATAAACCTGACCGATCGATTGGTGACCCAGGCACACTCCAAAGATGGGCAACTCCCTGCCAAAAGCCTCGATCACATCACAAGAAATCCCCGCCTCATTCGGGGTGCAGGGACCGGGCGAAATACAGATCTGCGAAGGCTTGAGATCGCGGAGTTCCTTCACCGTCACCGCATCATTACGGAAAATCTTCATCTCTGCTCCCAACTCACCAAAATACTGCACGAGATTGTAGGTGAAGGAATCGTAGTTATCGATAACGACTAGCATGGCATTGAGGGGTTCATTGGTTTCTGGCAGTTGAAACAGCTGTCAAAATTTCCGGGGTTCATTTCACCACAAGAGGGGCAAGCGAGTTCGGTTTCAGATCCGACGGCCACTCTCTCATCGTGCTCCTTGAGGAGTTGAGTAGCTTGGGGAAACTCCTCATCATTCAGGACACACAGGTTTGGAAAAAACTCCGGGATCGGAGCTTCATTCACACTCAGCGCCTCATTTCGAACCAAGGTCGCGATTCCTGCAGCATCCAAGATGTCGCGATACCTTGTCACCCGGTGCAACTCAGAGTGTCTGAAAATCTCCTTCATGGCTTCGCAAGTGTTTTTGCCAAACCAACCGCCCGCATCATCGCCGCAGCTTTGTTGACCGTCTCGTTATACTCATAGGTCGGGTCGCTGTCTGCCACCACTCCGGCTCCCGCCTGAACGTAAACCTTGTCGTCCTTCACGACACAAGTCCGCAGCGCAATGCAGGAATCGTGATTCCCATCCCACCCGAAATAACCGACCGCACCAGAGTAAGTCCCGCGCTTACTTTTCTCCATCGAGTTGATGATCTGCATCGCCCGAATCTTGGGCGCGCCGCTCACCGTCCCAGCCGGGAAAGTTGAACGTAAAACATCGTAGGAAGTATATTCAGGCGAAAGCTTACCGCTCACGTTCGAAACGATGTGCATGACGTGGCTATAGCGCTCCACGATCATTTGATCATCAACCGAAACAGACCCTGCCTCCGAAATCCGGCCGACATCATTGCGGGCAAGATCGATCAGCATGACGTGCTCGGCGCACTCTTTTTCATCCGCCAAAAGATCAGCGGCCAAGGCATCATCTTCCTCCGGCGTCTTACCTCTCCAACGTGTCCCGGCAATTGGGCGGATATCAATTCGTCCATTGATCGCTCTGACATGAACCTCGGGCGAACTCCCGACCAACGAGAACCCGGGGGTCTCGTAAACGAACATATAAGGTGAGGGGTTAATGTGACGCAGCGCCCGATAAAGGTCGATGTTACTCCCCTCAAAATCAGCTTCAAATCGCTGACTCGGCACCACCTGAAAGGCATCACCTGCGGCAATGTATTCTTTCGCCTGCAGGACCATCGCTTCATATTCCTCCTGCGAAGTATTGCTCCGCGGCTTGGGAATCTCGATTTCAGCGAGACCATTGAGTGGTGAAACATGAAGAGGTCGATCGAGCATCCCGATGAGCGCTCCAATCCGGCCCACCGCCATGGCGTAGGCTTCCCCGGGCGACGACGCCTCATCCAGCATCGCATTGGCCACGACTAAAAGGCGACGGAGTTTGTGATCAAAAATCACCATCGTATCTGCCAGGAAAAAGATCGACTCGGGAAGGCCTAAATCATCGGGTGGGCATTCCTTGATCGTGGGCTCAAACTGCTGTGCAGTGTCATAACCGATGTAACCGACGGCTCCGCCAAAAAACGGAGGAGCATCGCCATGATTCACCGGCTTGTAGGGAGCCATCAGCCGTTGGAGTTCATCAAGGACATCGCCCTCGCGCTTGCGGGTCTCAATTTCGCCACCCCGTTCGATTGTCACCTCATCACCTCGCGAAGTAAAAACCCAGCGCGGCTGACTGCCCACAATCGACCATCGTCCGCTCGCATCCGTGCTCTCCGCGCTCTCAAAGAGAAAGGCATTTCTGCCATCACGGAGCTTTAAAAAGGCAGAGACCGGAGTCTCAAAGTCAGCAGCAAGCTGAGCATAGACAGGCACGACATTTCCGGCCTGCGCTAACTCTGCAAACTCCTCGGCACTGGGCTTGACGGGGACCTGATTCACGCGGGCGGCAGTCTGGCGGTGTTGCCACGAAGAGCAACGCGAAAGTCACGATCAGCCAAAGAGTTCGCCATAAAATGCCGGATCGACCTCGGGCACGATGCTTTGCCAGGCCGTCACCTCGTTTTGACCGGCCGCACAAATTTCAAGCTCACCACCTGCGATCTTCTCGCGGACAACCTCGACTGCTTTTAGGGGACAGTTACAATCACTGCTGAGATGGCCCAAAACGACACGCTTCAGCCCTTCCGGCAGGAGCTCTGCGATGAGATCAGCGGCCTGCTCGTTCGAAAGATGACCGTGTTGCGAAGAAATCCTCTGCTTGGTGCTGAAAGGCCGTTTGGTATCGGCTTCCAGCATCTGCCACTCGTAGTTGGCCTCGAGCACGAGACCTTCCACGCCCCGGAGAGCATTGATGATCTGCGCATCGACATGGCCCAAATCAGTCGCGACCCCAACACTGCGGTCACCCTTGGCAATGACGTAGCCCACGGGCTCCACCGCATCATGTGGGAGCGGAAAAGTCGTCAAATCGAAACCCTCCCAAGAGAATTTCTGGCCACTTTCGAAGGCGATCCACTGGGCTTGTTGCTTCAAGTTCTCCTGCACCACGCGCCCCGTCATGATCGAAGCCACGATGGGGACCTGGCATTTACGGAGGAAGACGTCGAGCCCACGCACATGGTCGCCGTGTTCGTGCGTGAGGAGTATTCCCGTAAGTGCTTGGGGATCCACCCCAAGGACATCGAGGCGAAGATTAAGCTGCTTGGCACTCAGCCCGGCATCGACGAGGAGGTATTTCCCATCGCATTCCACAATTGTGGAATTCCCTCCACTGCCACTGCCAAGAACCGCAAAACGCATCTGGCGCTATTCATGCCAGTATGACTGCCCGCGCCAAGATCAAAAAACACGAACATTGAAACTGACCGAAAACACACCTTGCATCCTTTTTCACAAAACCTTAAATTGCCCCCCTAGGCCGGGATGGTGGAATTGGTAGACACGCGTGATTTAGGATCACGTGCCCTTGGGCGTGCAGGTTCGACCCCTGTTCCCGGTACTTTCACAACAACATTACACCTGAGAAAATGGACGAATTAAAAGAAAAACTCGCAGCCCTCGGAATCGGAGATGATCAAATCGACGGAGTTATTGAAACTGTTGTCGATTTCGTGAAGGACAAACTCCCCGATGGCATGGAAGGTATGCTCGACTCCGTATTAAAGGGTGAAATGCCTGACGTAGGCGGTGACATGCTCGACAAGGTCAAAGGCCTTTTTGGAGGATAAACCCGATCCAAAAAAATATTTTGAAACCAAAGCCCGCCCTCATGGCGGGCTTTTTTTCTGCTCATTCATTTCTTGTCTTCCGAAAAAGCGACCAGAGGTTCACGTATTAAGCCACAGATGAGATTTGCTCTTGCCACCATCGCCCTGTCCCGGGTCCTTCTTGCTGCTCCGCCGGAAGTTGACTTCTCCCGGGACATCCGGCCAATTCTCAACACCAACTGCCTTTCCTGTCACGGTGGTGTGAAGAAGAATGGCAAGGTCTCTTTTCTTTATCGGGAAGAAGCTCTTTCAAAAGGAAAATCCGGTAAACCAACCGTCGTTCCAGGTGATCCCGAAGCTTCGGAAATGCTCATCCGCATCCTTTCGGACGATCCCGAGAAGGTCATGCCCAAACCCGAGCACGGCCCGCCTCTCAAACCCCATGAGGCGGCCCTTATCAAGCAGTGGATCAAGGAAGGGGCCGAATGGAATAATCATTGGTCGTTTGAAAAGCCCACCCGCCACGAAGCGCCCAAGATTACCAATCCCAATTGGCCGAAAAACGCCATCGACCCCTTCATCCTCGCGAAGCTTGACGAGAAAACTCTCGAGCCTTCCCCACCCGCTTCCTCCGCCCGGCTCCTCCGCCGACTTCATCTCGATACCTCCGGCTATCCTCCCTCGCTCGCACAGCTGGATTCTTTTGAAACAGCCTACGCGGAGAATCCCGACCAAGCCGTCGCTGAAGTGGTCGATCACCTCCTCAAGCAGGACAGCTTTGGCGAAAAATGGGCCAGCCAGTGGCTCGATGTCGCGCGCTACGCCGACTCCGAAGGCCTCGGCGCCGACCGCCGCTGGAATGCCTGGCCTTATCGTGACTGGGTCATCCGCGCCCTCAATGCTGATATGCCCTACGACCAGTTCCTGATCAAACAACTCGCAGGCGATCTCCTCCCGAATCCTACTCTCGATGACCTCATCGCCACCAACTTTCACCGTCTCACCCAGCAAAACGCGGAAGGCGGCACCGACAACGAAGAATTCCGCGTCATGGCGGTCATGGATCGCGTCAACACCACCTGGAAGGGCCTCCAAGGCATCACCTTTGAATGTGTGCAATGCCACGAACACCCGTACGAGCCCATCCGCCATCAGGAATACTACGAATTCATGGCCTTCTTCAACAACTCGCGGGACCTTGACCACAACTCTCATTTTCCGGTTTTGAAAGTTCCCGAGAAGCCCGGGGAGTTCGAAGCCCAACTGGCCCATCGTGCAAACTACCGTCGCCTCCAAAGCCAGCTACAGGACAAGAGCCGCGAGCTTATTGCTTCGACCAGCTGGACCAAGATCGAAGAAATGACTATCGCCTCCGAGCGCGTCGGTTCCAAATCCCGTCAGATCGATGGATATCAAGAGTTCCTCACCGAAGGAACCATTCCTAACAATATTATCTTCAAACTCGGCATTCCTCGTCCGGATAGCCTCCAAAAGCTCACTGCCCTGCGTATCCACACCCTCCCGCTTGATTTGGAAAAAGCGGCCCACTCCTCCGAACTCGGTGCGGTTCTTTCCCGCATCTTCGTCAAAGCCACCCTTCCCGGACAGGAGAAGCCCATCGACCTTCCCATCCAGCGAATCATCGGTGACGATGACTTCCCGATGTGGGATCCCAACGATTCCCTCCGCAAGGGCGGATCGGGTTGGGGTGCCCATACCCACCAATATAAATCCCGCTCATGTGTCGTCGTTCTCAAAGAGGCGCTCGATCTTCCGGAGGGAGCTACCATCCACCTCGAACTCCATCACAATGCCAGCGCGCCCAACGGCCCCATGGCCACCAAGCGAGGCCGTATTGAATTCACTGACACCACTTCATTTCAAGATTGGCTTGCTGAGCCATCGACCGTCCAAACCACCCAGGAACGCGACAAAGCCCTCGCCGCCTACTCGAAACTCGGGAAGACCAATCTCGCCGTCATGGACCGACTCCAGCCCGACCTTCGTCGCGAAACCCGCGCCTTCGATCGCGGCAATTGGTTGGAGAAAATGAAGACCCCGCTCAAGCCTGGCACTCCCGCCTCTCTTCACCAGCTGTCGCTCGAAAACCCGGAGAGCGCAACCCGCCTCGACCTCGCTCAATGGATCGTCAGCGACGACAACCCTTTCACCTCACGTGTTCTGGTCGCACGGATTTGGGGTCAAATTTTTGGCCTCTCTCTCGTTGAAACTTTGGAAGACTTCGGCTCGTCAGGAACTTTCCCCAGCCATCCCGATCTCCTCGATGATCTCGCGGTGCGCTTCCAGACTGAGATGAATCATTCTGTCAAGGCCCTCATTCGAGAACTCCTCCTGTCCGCAACTTATCGCCAATCCAGCAAGACCACCTCTCTTGCCCGGGAGAAGGATCCCCGCAACATCTACCTTTCCCGGGGCCCACGCAATCGCCTGGGTGCGGAACTCGTTCGTGACCACCATCTCACCGCCTCCGGCTTGCTCACTCCCGAACTCTTCGGACCTCCCGTTCGCCCCCCCATCCCTGCCGGCGTCTGGAAACCCTTCAGTGATGGCCCTTGGAACGCCGCCAAGATTGGAGACCCCAATCGCTATCGTCGCTCCATTTATACCTACTGGAAACGTAGTATTCCTTTTCCGGCCTTCGGAGCATTCGACGCACCGACCCGTGAAACCTGCAGCTCCCGTCGCCTTGTTTCAAACACACCCTTGGCCGCGCTTGCCACCCTGAATGACGAAGCCTTTGCCGAAATGGCGAAGGGACTCGCTCGCCGCATGAAACATGATGCCGAAGGTGATATTCGCAAAAAAATCACCACCGGATTCCGCATGGCCACGAGCCTCAAACCCACTACCCGTCAGCTTGAAATTTTGCTCAGCCTCTTCAACGAAACCGCAAAAGACTACGAGGACAATCCGAAAGACTATTCCGGGCTTGCCGGAACTCCGGACGGGGCAGCCTTTACCATCGTCGCCAGCGCTCTCCTCAATATGGATGATACCCTGACGAAGTAAGAATCCCGCCATGAGACGCACTCATAAGGGAAACGGCCACCGCCAGCGACTCCAATCATCGCTCTGTTTTGGAACTGACAGATCCTGAATGGCTAAGCAGTCTGGCCACGTGGAAAAAAGAAAACAGGCAGACTTCCTGCCAAAGACCTGGGATCTGCCGGAAGCGATTCGAAGAAGGCTTGGAACCAAGGCAGGCCGCCAACGTCTCATGGATGAAGAGGGCCACCTTCTAATCATCCTACACGCCCCCCCAAAGCCAGAGGACGACGAACTGCGCCGAGCCTTCGTGCTCTGGAGCAATCCCGGGGGCGACTGGAAGAGTTACCCCGAAAGCGGGGGCTTGGCCGGACTGAATGCTCATCTGGAATCCTACCAAAAAGTGATTCACGAATTGGACGATAATGTGGAAACTTCCAATTCGCCCCGAGATTACTTCGAAGTCATGAAGAGAGGCCATCCGCTTTTACGTGCCACCCGGAATATGCTCACGGTTTTGGAAGCCGTCCGAAAAGCGAGAGACGATGATCAGCGCCTGATCGTGGCACGTGATCACGCGATTGATCTGGAACGAGCCATCGATATGGCGACCGGAGATGCCAAGGTCGGCATGGAATTCTCCATGGCCATGAATGCCGAGTCCCAAGCCGACGCCGCCCATAAGGCCGGGAACGAAGCAAGACGCCTGAACCGGCTTGCCGCTTTTTTCTTTCCGCTCGTAACGCTTGTCTCAATCTTTGGAATCAACGCACCCCGGGAAGTCTTGGGAATGCCCGGCTTCTGGCCCGTTCTTGCAGCCGGAGTTATGGCCGGTTTGCTCACCGGAGCTCTGATTCTGGGCAAAACCCCCAAGTGACGAATTAGAAACGACGACCATCACCAGTGGCCTCTCTTGGCTCTGTCTCTTATACACATCTGACGCTGCCGACGATCTACTCTGTGTAGAT
>CAJXVQ010000077.1 GCA_913060685.1 uncultured Verrucomicrobiales bacterium | reverse complement strand
TCTACACAGAGTAGATCGTCGGCAGCGTCAGATGTGTATAAGAGACAGAGGTGAAGCAGGTCGCGATCAGGGAGTTTTTGGCAGTGGCAAAATTGAAGCCCCTTCTCGGCATGAAGCCGGCAGGTAAGGTGACCGTGACCGGCTCGCTTGCTGATCCACAGATGCCTCGATTGAATGTGACGACTTACCGACGTCCGGATCTGGAAGCCGCACGGCTACGGACTCGCAGCGCGACGGAGGCGACGGAATTAGCCCGCTCGCGGAGGCTCGATGACCTGGAGGCTGGAATTTTTGCCGGGGTCGGTCGGGAGTTGGATGAACCAGGCGGTTTTGAGACCGAGAGTATTGTGGGCATTCGTTTGAAGATCCCCCTTGGTGAGAATCCCTCGACACTTGGCAAGGTTCTGCAATCCGAGGCCCGGGCGGATCGCCTGGCTCTCGGAACTCTGGCCCTGGAGCGGGTGGCGAACAATGAATCCCACGCCGCTTATGCCGAGATGAAGGAGTGGCAGGTGCTGGCCGGGCAAATCAAAACGCGTCTGCTTCCGCTGGCTGATACCCAGATTCAAAAAACCGAGGAAGCTCGTGAAAAGGGCCAGGTTGCCCTCCGGGATGTTCTCCTTGCGAAGGAGCAAAAACTGGCTCTCGAAACCTCTTACCTGGAAGCCGTACGTGACTTCCATCTCGCTCACGCCAAATACCGAACCGCCACAGCCCAATGAAAATTCCTTTGCTCCTATTAGCCGCTTTGTTGCCTCTCTCAGCGGAAGAAGAGCGCGTCAATCTTACCGAGACGTCGATCAAGAATCTTGAGATTGAAACGTTTACGGCAACCGAGATGAACTTTGAAAAAACCTTCTTTGCGATCGGGACATTGCAGGCGGTTCCAAGCAATCACAGTGTCGTTTCCAGTCGGATTCCGGGCCGGGTGGTCGATCTCAAAGTCATCGCCGGCGATCATGTCACGAAGGGAGATGAGATTCTCAAGATCGAGAGTCGCCAGCCGGGTGGGCCTACCATTCCGGTGCTGGCTCCGGCCTCGGGAATTGTCGCCGATAGTCATGTGCGGCTTGGGGAACCCGTCGATCCTGCCAAAGAACTTCTCGATATTCTCGATCTCTCCGAACTCTGGGCGACCGCGCGGGTGCCACAGCAGGAAGCCGGAAAGCTCGAGATCGGAACAAAGGCCCGCATTCAAATTCCAGCGCTGAAAGGGGATACCGTGACGGGCGAGTTGATTCGCTTTGGAACGGAGGCGGATGCAAAATCGGGCACCTTTGATGCGATCTTTTTGATTGAGAATCCGGATCATCAGCTGCGCCCGGGAATGCGCGCTGAGTTCTCCATCATCACGTCAGTGCGGGAGGATATCACGGTGGTGCCTAAGGAGGCCGTGCAGGGTGATGTCACCAACCGGGTCGTTTATGTGCGGGATTTTGCGTTGCCAAATTCCTTCATCAAGTCGCCCGTCGTGACCGGTGAGGAAAATGATCGCTTTATCGAGATCAAGGAGGGGCTCTTTCCCGAGGACGATGTTGTGACGAAGGGGGCTTATCTTTTGGGCTTCGCGGGGGGAGGGAATATTTCTCTTAAGGAGGTGCTCGATGCCGCCCACGGTCACGTGCACGCCGAAGATGGCGGTGAGTTGACTGATGAGCAACGAAAGGAGTCTGCCGAAGAAGACGAGCATTCTCACGAAGAGGGTGAAGCGGGCGTGGTGAACAAATTCCTCATGGTGGCCTGTGTGATTTTGATCGCACTGCTGCTGCTTTCGGGAATCCGTCAATTCAATCTCGAAAGGAAGATCGCAAACCTGACCTAGTCTGATGCTTAATAAACTGATCCGATTTTCGCTCGCCCAGCGTGCCTTTGTGATAGGCGCGGCGTTGGTGGTGGTTGCCCTGGGGGTCCGGCAAGTCGGCGAGTTGCCGGTCGATGTCCTGCCTGATTTGACCAAGCCGACGGTGACGATTCTGACCGAGTCACCGGGTCTCTCGCCGGAAGAGGTCGAGACGCGGGTGACCATTCCGCTGGAGCGGGGTTTGATGGGAGTGAACGGTTTGAATCGTCTGCGCACCACCAGTGACATTGGGCTGAGCGTCACCTACGTGGAGTTCGATTGGGGGACCGATATCTACCAGGCCCGCCAGTTTGTGCAGGAGAGATTGAACTCGGTGGAGTTGCCGAAAGGAATCATGCCTTACATGACGCCAGCGACCTCTTTGATGGGGAATATTATGCTGGTGGCTTTGATGGACCCCTCCGGAGAAGTTTCTCCCCAGGAACTCCGGACCCAGGCTGATTGGGTCGTCGGGCGGCGCTTGCAGTCGATCGCCGGGATCGCCGAGGTTCTCCCGATGGGTGGGGGGATTCGGCAGATTCAGATTCAACCGGATCCCGAGAGGATGCTGGCGCTCGGGATTACCTACGATGAACTTCGTGCTGCGGCGCGAGGATCCGTGAAGAATACCACCGGTGGTTACATCGAGGGTGATGCCCAGGAGATCATGGTGCGGAATTTGGCGATGACGATGGATCTTGAGGAAATCGGAATGACCACGGTGAGACATGAAAATAACCGTCCGGTTCGAATTCAAGATGTTGCCGATGTGAAGTGGGGCACCGAGCCGATGCGGGGGGATGCCGGCGCGGAGGGGCATCCGGCGGTCATTCTCTCGATTACGAAAGCTCCCGGCTATGACACTCTTGATCTGACAGCACAGCTGGAGGAGGCCCTGGGCGACCTTCGCGAAACGGTTCCGGAAGGGGTGGAGCTTCAGGTCGTCTATCGGCAATCGGACTACATTGAACTCTCACTCGGGAATCTTGAAGATGCGCTCATTCACGGGGGAATCATGGTGGCGTTGGTCCTGTTTCTTTTTCTGCTGAACTTCAGGATTACTCTGATCACCCTGACGGCAATTCCCCTCTCGCTCGCCATTTCGATTTTGGTCTTTTGGTGGTTTGATCTCGGGATCAACTCGATGACCCTCGGCGGCTTTGCGGTAGCGATCGGGATGGTGGTGGATGATGCCATTGTTGACGTGGAAAATGTGTATCGGCGCCTCCGGGAGAATCCTGACAAGCCACGGCTGGAGGTGATTGCGGCGGCTTCGTCGGAGATTCGTTCTTCCATCCTCTACGCGACGGTTTTGATCATTCTTGTCTTTGTGCCGCTTCTTTCGCTGTCCGGAGTGGAGGGGCGACTTTTTGCTCCAATCGCGTATGCCACCATCATTAGCATGGCGGCTTCATTCCTGGTCTCACTCACGGTGATTCCGGTGCTTTCCTCGTATTTTTTGAGACCCAAATCAAAGAGTGCTCAACAGGATGGACTGCTTTTGTTTTGGATGAAGCGTGGCTTTGAACTTTGCCTGCTCAGGCCAACCCTGGCCCAGCCTTTTGTGATTATGGCTTTGGCTGGGTTTCTGGTGGCGGTTGGTGCGGTGGTCTATCCTGAGATGGGGAAGAATTTTTTGCCTTCATTCCGTGAACCCACCAGCGTGATAGCGACCACGGCGAGTCCGGGTACTTCGCTGAATAAGATCAATCAAATCAGTCATACCGCCATGGACCTCATGAAAGAGATCCCGGAGGTGAAGAGTGTCTCTTATCGGGCGGGGCGGGCCGAAAACGGGGATCACATTGTCCCGGTTTCGACGGTGGAATTTGAGGTCGCATTCCATGAGGAAATGGAGAGATCGAAGCAAGACGTTCTTAAAGATCTCAGTGCGGCCATGAAGAGTATTCCCGGGACTTTTTCAGCGATGAGCTCGCCTCTCAGTGATCGAATCGGCCATATGCTTTCCGGGGTGTCGGCAAAGGTCGCGATCAAGATCACCGGTCCCGAACTCGATGTTTTGAGGAAGTTGGGTGACGAGGTGACCCGGATTGCGAGGGAGATCGAGGGGCTGGAAGAGGCCCGTCCCGAGGCCCAGTCAGCCATTCCGCAACTAAGGATTGAGCCCGATCGTTCGCGCCTTCCGGTTTATGGAGTGACTCCCGGAAAACTCAATGAGGAGTTGGCGAGTTTGATTGGCGGCGAAGTTCTCACCGAGGTGTTTGATGGCCAACGCCAGTATGACTTGGTGCTGAGATTGCCGGAGGAATGGCGATCGAGTCCCAAGAAGCTTGGCGATCTTTATCTCGATACGCAGTCGGGCATTCAGGTGCCCTTGCGTGACATCGCGAATATCCGTCAAGCGAGTGGCCCAAACAATATTATGCGGGAAAATACCCAGCGGAGATTTGTGGTTTCGATCAACCCAACCTCGGATAATCTTGTCGAGTTAGTCGATGAACTGAAGGCGGAGGTCAAAGACCAGGTCAGGCTTCCGGCGGGCTATGCCATCACCTACGAAGGGGACTACCTCGCCCAGGAAAAGGCTACGAATCAGATTTTGCAGACCTCGATCCTCCTCCTCGTGGTGGTGGGCTTTCTTCTTTTCAGTTACTTTAGGAGTGCAAATTTCACGCTTCAGGTTCTGATCGATGTTCCGATTGCGCTGAGCGGTGGAATTTTGCTCACACGCCTGGATCTGAACAATGTCTCGATCGCGACTTTGGTTGGGTTTATTGCGATTGCGGGGATTTCGGCTCGAAACTCCATCATGATGATTTCCCATTACCTCCATCTCATGAAGCACGAAGGGGAAGGCTTTACCAAGACGATGGTAGTCCGCGGAACCCTCGAAAGACTTGTGCCCGTAATGATGACGGCGATCTCAGCAGGGGTCGCGCTGCTCCCTCTGACGATGGATCTGGGCTTTCTGCCATTGGTCGAGCCCGGGGATCCCTCACTGGCTCCGGGGAAAGAAATATTGAATCCCGTGGCCCTCGTGATCGTCGGAGGGTTGGTGACATCGACTCTTTTCGGACTTCTGGTGACCCCCGCGGTGTTCTGGACGTTCGGGAAAAAATCCTCAGAAAAATCTCTCCGTGCCGACGCTCCTGCCGCAGGCTAATCTCCAAATAAAAAATACGATGAAAACGAAAATGAAAAAATTGCTTATCCTTCCCATCCTCGCTTTGCCTTTTGCGTTGGCAGACGAAAAACCTCCCCATGATCACGATAAGGATCACAGCGAGGAGCACGCCGAACATGAACATGAGATCAAGGCTCCCAACGGCGGCCGGATTCTCCACGAGATCGTCCCTCATGTGGAATTCTTCATCACCAAGGATCGCAAGGTTCAGATCACCTTTGTGGATGATGAGGGTAAGGCAATGAAGGATGAGGCGACTTTACGGGCGATCGGAGGGAAGAGGAAGGCACCGACCAAGTTCACCTTCACGAAGACCAAGCATGGTTTTCTCTCTGACGAGAAGCTGCCCGAGGGCATGAAGGTTCCAATTTTGTTGATGTTCAAAGACTCGGAAGGCAAAAAGATGCCCACGATCAAGTTCAACGTGGATCTGAACAATTGCCCGACTTGTGAGTTCCTCGAGTATGCTTGCACTTGCGATCATGGCGACCACGAAGGGCATGATCACGGCGACGATGAGGGCCATAGCCATGAAAAAAAAGCTCCCGCCAAAAAGTAGATTGAGATAGGTTCCAACCGCCATGGCGGGAGATAATAATGAGCTCGAGAAGTGGGCGACCGATGTGATTTTCGGTCGTGCGCGCGGGTTTGTTCCGGGTTTGATGCGGATTCTTCTCCGTGGTCTTTCCTGGATTTACCGCTTCGGGGTTAGAATGCGCCTTCGGCTCTATCGAAAAGAGTGGAAGACGCAATCCAATCTCGGGACGATGGTGGTGAGCATTGGCAACATCACCGTGGGGGGGACGGGCAAGACTCCGGTGGTCGAGCGGTTTGCCCGTGAGTTGACGGAGCGGGGGCGCAAGGTCGCCATTCTGAGTCGGGGTTACAAAAGCTCCGACCTCAAGAAACCCCAGAAATGGACGAATCCTGAGACCGGGGTGGAATTGACCAGTCCACCCAAGATCGTAAGTGATGGGGAGGCCATCCATCTCGGAGCGAAATACGCCGGTGATGAACCATATATGTTGGCGCAGAATCTGCCGGGAGTTGCGGTGGTGGTGGATCGTGACCGCGTTCGGGGTGGTAAATTTGCGGTTCGGGAGCTTGGTGTCGACACCCTGCTCCTTGATGACGGTTTGCAATACCTGGATCTCGATCACTCGATAGATGTGGTCCTGGTCGACCAAAACGCGCCTTTTGGGAATGGATACATTCTGCCCCGTGGGACTCTGCGCGAACCGCCGCGGAACTTGTGTCGGGCGGATTATATCTTTCTGACCAAGTGTGACGGGGAACCGCTTGATGCGCTCATCAAGCGAATCCGGAAATATAATAAGGAAGCTGAAATCCTCCAATGCACCCATGGACCCAAGCACCTGCAAGAGGTGTTTAATGACGATGTCGTTTTGCCGCTCGAAGCGCTGGAAGGAAAATACATCGGAGCGATCTCCGGGATTGCCCAGCCCAAGAGCTTTGACAGCTTGTTGAAGAAGTTGGGTGGGAAGGTGATGTTTCACACCACTTTCTCAGATCACCACGCTTTCACGAAGAAGGAGATCGAGCCGTTTATGGATCGCTGTATCAATCGGGGCGTCGACATGATCGTTACGACCGAGAAGGATGCGGTGAGGTTCCCGGAGCCGGATAAGATTGATATTCCAATCTATTTTTTGAGGATTGAGGTGCGAATTCTCGAGGGGGAAGAAGTGTGGGAGCGCTGTCTGGAGAGGATCTGTCAGCGGGTGGCCCGTGAGCCTGAGGACTGGGCCGAGGAACGGTTGCGACGAGCCGAGTCGGCATAGAGTGAGAATTACGCTGGCAATTTGAGCGGGAAGGGAGAGATTTCCACTGTGCTTGACCGACTGCAACGCCCCCTTCGTGATCTGAGGCTTTCTTTGACTGATCGATGCAACTTCCGTTGTCGTTATTGCATGCCTGTGGAGGTCTTCGGCCCCGGGTATCAATTTCTGCCCCGGGATGAGATTTTGAACTTCGATGAGATGGTGCGTACGGTCCGGGCCTCGGTGGCGCTCGGGGTCAGCAAGGTCCGCCTGACGGGTGGAGAGCCGCTTTTGAGGCGGGGGGTCCAGGATTTGGTCGCGATGATTGCGGCAGTGCCGGGTGTCGAGGATCTGGCGATGACCACCAATGGGATCTTGTTGAATCACCATGCCAAAGGATTGGCCGAAGCCGGATTGAGTCGCGTGACCGTGAGTCTTGATGCCTTGGATGAGGAGACCTTTGCCAAGATGAATGGAGTCGGGGCCAAGTTGGAGCGGGTTTTACTGGGAATTCAGTCCGCCCGTGATGCCGGGCTTCCGGTAAAGGTGAATATGGTGGTGCAGCGTGGCGTGAATGAGCAGGAGATCATCCCGATGATTCGTTGGAGTCGCGACACTGGGGTGACTTTGAGGTTCATCGAGTTCATGGACGTTGGTGAAACCAACGGGTGGGAGACCCGGCAGGTTGTGACCGCGAAGGAGATTTTGAAGCTCGTCGAAGAGCATCACCCCGTAGAGGTCGTGCCTGCCGCTTATCCCGGTGAAGTGGCGAAGCGGTGGCGCTTCGTGGACGGAGCCGGTGAATTTGGAATCATCTCCTCGGTCAGTCAGCCATTTTGCGGTGATTGTTCACGTTTGCGTATTTCGGCGGAGGGCAAAGCGTTTACCTGTCTCTTTGCAGGAGAAGGGGTTGATCTGAGAGAGTGTCTTCGATCAGTTTCATCTGATGATGAGGTGGTGGACTTTCTGACAAGTTTGTGGAGTCAGCGAAGTGATCGATATTCGGAGGAGCGGGGTGAGGTTGCCAAACCCAAGGCCGAGATGAGCTATTTGGGAGGTTAAATCTCCACACAAAAAGAGCCCCTTTTATGAAAAGGAGCTCTTCTTGATATTGTGTGTTGTTGCTCTTTAGAGCTTCGACTTGGCTTTCTGATAGGCTTTGTTGAGCTTCTCAAGTTGAGTTTCAGTCGCAGCAATCTCCTTGAGGAGGCTTGCAAGTTCCTGCACGGCGCGGAGTTCCTTGGAACCACCTCCTTTTGCCGAGGCAACAGGAGATCCACCAATCTTACGCTTCCAGGAAGCGATCGTAGCGGCGGTGACGCCAAACTTGGCGACGGCTTTGGTTTGTCCTCCCCGTCCTTCATTTGTGATGAAGTTGAGGATTTCTTTCTTCTCTGCTTCTGTGTAACGTTTTGCTTTCTTCTTCGCTTTGGCCATATTTGGATATGTCCTATCTTCTTTAGAGTTGTCAATTAAAAATTCACTGTAATTTTTATATTTTTAAGTAAATTTCAATCTTCATTATGTCTAAAATCGTAACAAATGAGACGTGTTGACGATCCATCAAAGCCTTTGGTGTTTTGAACGACGTAGAGCAACCCCCTGTGAATTACGGGGGGAGTCCAGGTGTCTCTGGCAGAGAAGAGCCGGGTGCGTTGTCTGATGATCGCTTTTTTTGCAGTGAGTTGAAGTTCAACAAAGGAGCCGTCTTCACCCAGGCAAAATGTTCGATCATTCACTTGGAGAAAGGATCCCCGGAAAAGACCGGTGAACCTTGGGCCTTCTTTCCAACGCATATCGTCTTCCCATGTGAGTTTCCCGGTTTCCAGATTAATCCCCTTAAGTTGGGTGTCGGGAATATTTCTACCGGCAAAACCATAGAGATGATTTCCTAGCTTTTGTGGAATCATCATATGCATTCCAAAGAAACGTTCGTTCCAGATAGGGGTGGGGTGAAATTCCTTGTCGAACTTGATCAAGACCCCGCCGAGTTGATAGCAGTCGGAGATGAAAACTTGATCCTCCGAAACCAAGAGTGGCGTAGAAGCCAGGACTGATTCGTAGATTTTGGCCCGCCAGGGGAACCGGGAAAGGAGCTTTCCTGATTTGGGATCGAGGACCAATAGTCCACCGTGCGTTGGTCTTGATTCTCCGGCGGCCAGGACAAGGGCGACCTCCTTACCCTGGAGTTTGGCAATAACCGGAGATGCGTATGAGGCACCCCAGGGATCTTCGTGAGTCCAGGTGGTCTTTCCGTCCTTTAGATTTAAGGCGGCGACACAGGTTCCACTCGATTTCTTTTCTCTTCCGCCAATGTTGAGGATCAAGTTGTCGCCGTGAACGGCAGGATTTGGTCCATAGCCGAAGAAATACTGGGGAATTTGGAATTCCTTCATGAGATCCCGCTTCCAGATCAGTTTCCCGGTTTTGAGATCGAGGCAATGGAGCATGGCCGTCACTCCCACGAGATAGATCTTCCCCTGATGAACAACGGGGCTGGTCCGCGGGCCGGCTGAGAACCCGTAGCGATCCTTATATTTGATGGGATAGTTGAAGGTCCAAAGGCGTTTGCCCGTTTCCGCGTGGTGGCAGTCGAGGGTTTCCTTCGAGTCGACAGCGTGGAAGTGCAGCAGGAGTCCATCTACCAAAATAGGGGAACTGTAGGCATCTCCTCTCGCGAGTTCAAAGACTTTGGGCAATCCATCCGCCGGGAATGTCTTGAGGAGCGGGCTCTCCTTGCTGGTGCAGTTGTCGCGTGGGCCGAAAAATCGCGGCCAGTTTTCAACGACGGCATTTTTCGCCAATGGTTTAGGAGCTTTGTGGAAGATGAGTGGGAAATCATCGCCCGCTGCTGAGATGATAAGAATCGCCAGGAGTCCGAGAATCTTCATGGAGTGAGAGTAAGATTAGTTTCCCAAAATCAAAAATCATTTTGTCAGGCATCTTGAAGCCGATGAAGGGCCGATCGGTGCTCTCTCATGAAAACGCTACTTTTGTTAAGTTTTGTCTGATCGATCTGTCATGCTGCGGAGTTCCAGGGCGTGATTGTTTGTCGGCAGTCAGAGAGTTTGAAGAAATTCATGTCGATTCACTTCCGGACTAATTTGAAGTGAGGGCCGGGCTTTCATCCTTCCCACAACGTGAAATCCGCTTTTTAGTGGGAGGGATGAAACGAACACTTGGACTCGCGTTGGTCTGTCTCACCACGGTGACGGCAATGGCTCAGGAAAAATGGCTCTCTTTTAAGGGCAAAGAAGGTCCCGGAAAAGGGAAGCACATTGTTTTGGTCTCTGGTGACGAGGAGTATCGTTCGGAGGAGAGCATGCCGATGTTGGCCAAGATCCTCTCTCATCATCATGGTTTTGACACGACCGTCTTATTTTCCTGGAGCGAGGACGGGACTTACATTGACCCGAATCACATCAAGGGCGTGACCGGTTGGTCCCAGCTCGACTCGGCAGATCTGATGATTATCGGAACACGGATGCGGGCTTACACGCCGGAAACAATCAAGCATCTCGGCGGGTTTCTGAACGCTGGCAAGCCGGTCATTGGTTTTCGCACCGCGACCCACGCCTTCAAGGGAGGTGATAAAATGGGCGACATTAGCGGGAACGACTGGGGGCTAAAAATCCTTGGTGAGAAATGGGTGAATCACCACGGTGGCCACAAGAGGCAGGGAGCACGGGGAGTCATCGCAAAAGGACAGGGGAAGAATCCGGTTTTGAATTCGATCAAAGACGTGTTCGGACCCAGTGACGTATACGGAGTCCGGCATCTGACCGATAAGGATACCATCCTCTTGCGCGGAGCGGTGACTGAGTCGCTTGACCCCTCTTCCAAGCCGGTCGTAGGTGGGAAGAATGATCCCATGATGGCCCTGGCATGGTTGCACACTTATCAGTCGCCTGATGGCAAGGCGACGGGCAATTCCCTCTGCACCACGATGGGAGCTTCGGTTGATTTTTTGAGCGCCGATCTTCGGCGCTTGATCGTGAATGGGAGCTACCACCTCCTTGATTTGGAGGTTCCCAAGGAGGCCTCCGTTGACTTTGTAGACCCGTTCTACCCAAGCTTTTACGGATTCTGGAGTGGGAAGAATGCCGGAATTTGGAAAGAGCGTGGCTTGACTCCTGCTGACTACGGTCTTGGTAAGACCCCGACGGCCCCGGAACCCAAGGGCACTCCCAAGTGGCCCTTCATGCCTGCTAAAAAATAATGGACTGGCACGCTTTTCTCCGCGATTGGTCGCAGGAAGCGACGGCGCGGGGCTTTCAAAGCGAAGTCTTTGCCGAGGTGGCCGGCTACCCGCTGGTGGCCTCGACCAAGGGTGACTTGTCAAAGCCGTGCGTTTATCTCTCATCGGGAATGCACGGAGACGAGCCCTCCGGCCCCCAGGCTCTCCTTGCTTTATTGAAAGAGGGTTTTTTTGATGATCGTTTTCATTGGCTGATTTGTCCCGTTCTGAATCCCACCGGACTCGCAGCGGGGACCCGTGAGAATGCCAGGGGAATTGATCAGAATCGTGACTATTGTGTCTGCGAAACCGAGGAGGTGTGCTCTCATATTACCTGGCTCGATCAGCAAAAAACCCCGGGGCTTTTTCTCTCCCTGCACGAGGATTGGGAGAGCAGCGGCTTCTATTTTTATGAAATCAATACGAGTGGGCAGGACTCTGCTCATCAGCGTATTCTCGAAGCCGCAGCGCCCTTTTTTCCGCCCGAACCCTCCAAGATGATCGACGATCATGAGGTGACTGCTCCCGGTTGGATCTACCACTCCGAGCAGCCTGATATACCGGAAGGATGGCCCGAGGCTATTTTCCTGGCAAAGCGGGGCTGTCCGCTTTCCCTGACTTTTGAAACCCCGAGCAGCATGTCCCTTGAGGATCGGATGGGGTGTCATCAGGCCGTTGTCCGGGAATCGGTTTCCCGCTGTCAGTTATAAATCTGCCTTTCTTCTGCACTTGCGGAGATCGTCAATAAACGGCACTTATCAGCCATGCCCACTGAAGAAGAAAATGTTGTTTGGAAAGGCCGATCCCATCAAATTGTCAATTTTTGGCCCCTGGCCGCATCGCTTCTCTTGATTCTCTTGATTCTGGTTGGAGCGAATGCTTGGACTCCGTGGCTGGCGCTGCTGGCGATCGTTCCCTTTGTTTATGGTGTTTGGCTTTGGCTCGGCACCAAGCTGCTGGTCTTTGAGGTCACAAGCGAGCGGATGCGTATTTATGAGGGGATTCTCAATCAGGAGATCAACGAAGTGGAACTCTACCGGGTGAAGGATACCCGCCTTGAGAAACCCTTCTGGCTCCGCCTTTTCGGGCTCTCAAACATCGTCCTGCAAACATCGGATCGCTCCCTTCCGGAAATTCATATCCGCGCGGTTCGCAACGGTGCTGAGATCCGTGAAAAACTTCGGAAGCAGGTGGAAATTCTCCGTGATAGGAAACGTGTCCGCGAGGTCGACTTTGAAGGCAGCGGAGGCGACAGTGATGAGATGGAATTTGAAGGTGATATGTAGCGGGAGCTTCGCGATCTCAGATGAGACTCAGGCCGCACTTGGTGGAGTGGACCTCGTCGTCATCAACGTTACCCGCGACACCGCCCTTCTTGGGTTGGCTGCTCTTGGCTTTCCGGGCTTCCGTCGTCGGAAGTAATTCTCACAAGAGATTCCATTTTCACAAGTGTCGGATCTTGATGGTCCGGCACTTTTCCCCCCGAACTCCGCGATTCTTAAAGAATCCGCGTATCCGCACTTGAAAGGTTGGCGGGGGGGAGTCAGTTACATGGGCATGGAAATCGGCTGGGTGGTCATCGCGACATTTCTTGCGTCAGCAGGAGGTGTTCTTGGTGCCTTGGCCATGCGGGCCGACAAACCCGGGCGCGCTGCTTTTTTCTGGATGTCCTTGGCCTTCGGGGCCCAGTTGATGGCTCTCGGCTGGCGCGGTGGCCTGCGCGGTCAGTGCCCGCTTGGCGATGTTGGCGAGGTTTGCCTCTTTTTGGCCTGGTCCCTCACCTTGTTTTACCTCGTGACGGGGACGACTTACCGACTCTCACTCCTTGGGGTTTTCACGGCACCGCTGGTCATTGTTTTGCAATTGATTGCGCTCGTTCCCGGGGCCTTTGATACGGGAGTTGTCCGAGCGGATTCGGTGGATGCCTGGCGGGAGGCCCATACTTCGCTTTCGGTGCTATCTTATGGAGCTTTGGCGCTGGCAGCGGTCGCGGGGGTGATGTTCTTTGTTCTCAATTACCGTCTCAAGGCTCATAAATTCGGGGGCGGACTGGTTCACGGCATGCCCTCGATCAGCAGGCTGGTGCAGGCCATGGCACGCATCGCGTTGGTGGGTTGGGTGATTTTGACGGCGGGGACTGTGGCGGGGCTATTGATGCCGGAGGGGAACTTCAGTATTCACCTGATGGTCGCTACGATCACCTGGGTTCTTTATGCGGTTCTTCTTGGAATCTATTTCGTGCGTGGGTTGCCTGGCCGGCAGCTCGCGATTGGGCTGACCGGGCTCTTTGTTCTCTCACTGATGGTTTTTGCGAAGCTGTGATGAAACTGGTTTGCCTGGGACTCAATCACGAAACCGCCCCTGTCGGGGTGCGGGAGAAATTCGCGCTCTCGGACCACGCTCTGGACCGCGAAATCGAGAACTTGATGGCGTCGCAGGATGTTGAGGAGGGAGTGGTGCTCTCGACCTGCAACCGCACGGAGTATTACGCGGTCGTGAATGGTGGCAGCGGGATCGGGGAGCTTGAAAATTGGATTTGCGAGCAGAGGGATTATCACGGATCGCGCGAAGGAGTCTTTTACCAATATGAGGCACGAGCGGCTGCCGAGCACCTTTGTCGGGTGGCCAGTGGAATGAACTCGATGGTTCTGGGGGAGACCGAGATTTTCGGGCAGGTGAAGAAAGCCTACCAACGTTCGCTGGAAGGAGGGGCGACCAAGGCGGTCCTGAACAAGCTCTTCCAGCGTGCCTTTGGCGTTGGGAAGAAGGTCCGGACGCACACCGCGATCCAGGAAGGGGCGACCTCGGTGGCGGGGGCCTCGGTTGAACTCGCCGAGAAGGTTTTTGGTCGTTTGCATGGAAGCTCCGTCATGGTGATCGGGGCGGGAGATATGAGCCGGAAGACGGCGCGGGCCCTTCAGTCACGCGGAGCATCATCGGTCATGGTGACCAATCGCTCATTTGATAAAGCCGTCGATTTGGCGGAGGAGATCGGAGGCCGCGCGGTGCCCTTCCAGGGGTGGGAAGAGGAACTCGCTCATCTTGATGTCGTGATCGCGGCGACCGGTGCCCCGCATTTTGTGGTCAAGCCTCAGCACGTGGAAGCGGTGCGGCGGAAGCGGAAATTTCGGCCGCTCATCATGGTGGACATCGCGGTGCCGCGCGACATCGATCCCAAGGTGGGTGAGATCGAAGAAGTCTACCTTTACGACATTGATACCTTGCAAGAGATGGCGGATCAGGCGAGGAAACGGCGGGAGGAGCAACTTCTCTTGTGCGAAACCATTATTCGGGAAGAGATCGACAAGGTCACTCTCCCGGCGGTGAACGATTAATCATGAAGACTTTAAAACTTGGAACACGTGGCAGCGCGCTCGCGTTGAAGCAGGCCGAACTGACCGAGGCTGCCCTGGCGGCAGCTTTTCCAGAACTCGAGGTGGAGCGTGTCATCATCAAGACGACCGGTGATCGGCGGACCGATGTGGCTTTGAACGAGGTGGCCAAGGCCGAGGGGATTTGGGACAAGGGCGTCTTTATCAAAGAGCTGGAGGTTGCGCTGGAAGAGGGTGAGATCGATCTCGCGGTTCACAGTCTCAAAGATCTCCCAACCGTGCTCGAGGCGCCTTTTCAATTGCGCTCCGTTTTAGAGCGGGCGGCAGTGGCTGATGCCTGGATTGGTAAAATTCCTTGGAACGAGGTCAAAAAGGGATCCCGGGTGGGAACCAGCTCGGTTCGCCGGGAGAGGCAGGTTCAATTTCTCAAAGCCGGAGTTAAGGTCGTTGATCTCCGGGGGAATGTCCCCACGCGGCTGAAGAAGGCGGCGACCGATGCGGATTACGATGGCATCATTTTGGCGGAAGCCGGTTTGACGCGGCTTGGGTATCCCATCGAGGGAATGTTTGAGCTCGAGCGCCATCCGCTTTTTGTCGAGTGTCTGCCGGAGAAGAATTTTTTCCCCGCAGCGGGGCAGGGCGCCGTGGGGCTGGAGATTCGCCGGGGCGATGAGGAGACCGGTCGGATTGTTGATGCGCTGAATCACCTTGATACCTGGAATCGCATTAGTGCGGAGCGTGAGTTTCTGCGTCTTCTGGATGCCGGTTGCTCCACTCCGATCGGGGTGTGGTCGACCTTGACCGGCGAGCATCTGGAAATGGGAGCGCGCGTTTTTCCAGAAGGTCCGGGATCACCCCGGAAGGCAAAAGCCAGCGGGGTTGTTCCCCTCGAAGTGGCGCATCAACTTTTTGAGAATTTAAAATGAGCAAGCAGGGAATTTGTTACTTGGTGGGTGCAGGCCCGGGGGATCTTGGGTTGGTGACTTTGAAGGCCAAGGAGTGCATCGAAAAGTGCGATGTCCTGGTGTACGATGCTCTCTCCAGTGCCGAGCTCCTCGGGTGGACCAAGAAGGGGTGCGAGCTCATTTTCGCCGGGAAAAGAGCGGCAGACCACGCCATCCCGCAGGATCAAATTAACGCGATCATTGTTGAGAAAACGCTCCAGGGAAAAACGGTGACCCGACTCAAGGGGGGGGACCCGATGATCTTCGGACGCGGGGGTGAAGAAGCTGCCGAGCTGGCTGAAGCCGGGGTGAAGTTTGAGATTGTTCCCGGGATTTCCTCAACGATTGCCGGTCCGGCTTACGCGGGGATTCCGGTGACTCATCGCGATCATTGCTCGCAGTTGACGATTTTCACGGGGCACGAGGATCCTACCAAAGAGGACACTTCCCTCGATTTTGATCAACTCGCCAAGACTCCCGGAACCAAGGTTTTTGTGATGGGGGTTTCCCGACTCCGGGGGATTTGCGAGGCGTTCGTCAAAGGGGGCGCTTCGTTGCAGACTCCGATTGCGCTGACCCGCTGGGCCACGACCGGAAAGCATCAGACCGTGCAGGGGACGCTCGAAACAATTGCTGACATCGTGGAGGAGAAGAAGTTCAAATCTCCGGCGGTGGCGGTGATTGGTGACGTCGTCAAGGAGCGGGAAAAGATCAATTGGTTCGAGACCCGGCCCTTGTTTGGAAAGCGGATTGTCGTGACCCGCACCCGCGAGCAGGCAGGTGGACTGAGTAAACGACTTGGCGAACTTGGGGCTGATGTCATCGAACTGCCGACAATCCGGATCGAGCCTCCGAAGGACCGGAAGGAATTCGCGGAATCAGTGGCCGAATCCCATACTTACGATTGGCTTATTTTCACGAGTCCGAATGGCGTGGAGCGATTCTTTGATGCCTTTTACGCGACCTATCAGGACGCACGGAGTTTGGGGGGATGCCGCATCGCGGCGATCGGGCCCAGCACCGAGGCCAAGATCCGCGAGTATCGTTTCGCGGTGGATCTTTTGCCGGAAAAATTCGTGGCCGAGGGCTTGTTGGACTCGTTCAAAAACGAGTGCGTCGAGCACCAGAAGATGCTTTGGATCAAGGCCGAGGAAACTCGGAATGTCATCTATGACGGGCTCATGAAGCAGGGGGCCATCGTTGATTCATGCCTCGCGTATCGGACCGTTCCGGAGACCGCAGACCCGACGGGTGCGGCGAAGCAGTTGCGCGAGGAGGGGGCGGATTTGATCACCTTCACGAGCGGCTCCACGGTGGAAAATTTCTTTAAGATGGATCTCGATTGGCCGGAAGGATGCGAAGCGGCCTGTATCGGGCCGGTGACCAGCAAGACCTTTCAGGCAAGTTGCGAAGCACCCTCAATCGAGTCGGAGAAGCACGATATCGAAGGCTTGGTTCAGACCATTCTGGATCATTTTCAAGTCACGTAGAACGGGCGTCCCGCCTGTTTTCTCCGCCCACGGCCACACTCCTGCGAGCTGTTTTTTGCGGCTCGTCGTCTGGTGAACAGGCGGGACGCCCGTGCTACGAGCGTTCCGCTCATTGCGAAAAAAGCCGCCCGGTTGAGGGGCGGCTTTTGGAAAGGTTGTCGGGAGTGCAACTCTAGTAGCTGACGACTTCGCCTTCGTTGAAGAAGCGCTTGATCTCAGCTTCAGCAGCTTCGGGGCTATCGGAAGCGTGGCAGATGTTACGCATTTTGGAGTCTTCGGATTTGTCGCCAAAGTCACCGCGGATGGTTCCGGCGGCAGCTTCCTTGGAGTCGGTGGGTCCGAGAAGGTCACGGACGCGGGAGATCACGTTGTCACCGCTCAGAGCGAGGGCCACCACGGGAGTCTCCTGCATGAATCCGCGGACGGAGGGGAAGAAGGGCATTTCCGCAATGTGCGCATAGTGCTCGGCGAGGATTTCGTCAGAAAGCGCCATCATTTTGATGCCACGAATTTTGAATCCCTCGGCCTGGTAGCGGGCGAGAACGGTGCCGACGAGATCTTGTTTGATCGTATCGGGCTTGAAGAGAATGAGAGTCGTTTCTTGTGCCATAACGCTGCCGAACTATGCAACTGGCGCGGGTGTGTCAACTCCATCCCGGAGAGACGGGCCGGAATTTAGAGGCCCAGAACGACTTCGAGACGGCCTTCTTTGACTTTGATTTCCTTGAGGAGCATCTCAGCCATCTTGCCTTTATAATCTTCGGTCTTGAGAGTGTAGACCACCTGATCGTCCAGTAATCCGCTGGCGAGGAGGCTGAAGGCGACTCTCACCTTACCTTCATATTCTGCGGGAAGCAGATCGGTTTTGAGGCTTTCGACCTGATAATCCGAAGTTCGGAGCGTGTGGTCGTCTTTCTCATAGCGGACTGAGCTGGAGAAAACCCCGCTGATTTCATCTGTCCTGAAAAAGGGGATCACAACCTTCGCTGTGAGGGAGAGTTGGCTGTCTCTTATACACATCTCCGAGCCCACGAGACCGAGGCTGATCTCGT
>CAJXVQ010000076.1 GCA_913060685.1 uncultured Verrucomicrobiales bacterium | reverse complement strand
TCTACACAGAGTAGATCGTCGGCAGCGTCAGATGTGTATAAGAGACAGGGAGGATGTTGAGGGGGTGGAGGATCATTATTGGGAGGGATGGAACATCGAACGGCGAACGTCCAATTGTGAATATTGAATGGCCTTGGTTGCGGGGGTTAGGTTAGGAGGGGAAGGATACCCAGAGTGAGGTAGAGGGCGAGGGTCCAGAGGGCGGAGAGGAGTTCGAGGCGTTTGCCCGGGCATTGGAAGATGGAGAAGGTGAGGAGCAGGCTGCCTAGTATTAGGGCGGTGGGGATTGCGGTTCCGATTGGAATGGAGGCGATGATGGCGAAAGCGGTGGTGGCGATGAGGCAGGCTATCCAGACGGTTGTGGAGCGTTTGGTGCCCCAGAGTTTGGAGTAGGTTGGGACGCCGGTTTCCTCGTTGTCGGGGAGTCTGATTTTACGGCCGAGTTCGATGACGAGACCATTGGTGAAACTTGCGGCGAGGAACCAGATGAGGCCGGAAGGCGGGGCGTCGAGGGTGGGCTGCCAGTAGCAGGCGGTGGCGTAGAGGTCGACGATTGGCATGATAAGCATGTGCGTCCAGAGGTAGGTGATGGGACGTGCTTTGAGCCATTCGCGGTGGAAAAATTCGACACTCATGAGGGCGAGGTAGGTCCAGGCGAAGATGAGGATGAAGAGGAGTCTTGGCGAGAACCAGAGGGCAAGGGCGAGTTGGATCAATGCTCCGAGGGCGAAGAGCCAGCCAAGTTCGCGGAGCTTGATGAGGCCACTCGGGACGGGGCGGTAGGGACGGTAGGTGGCGTCTTCTTCGGCATCCTTGAATTCGTCGGCGATGCGGAGCTGCAGAAAGAAAATGAAGCAAGTACCGAAGGCGACGATGAACATCGCGACGCCGGGAAGTGGTCCTTTTGAGAGAAAGGAGGAGTAAAGAAGAGCGCAGGAACTAAAGGCTGCGATGAGAAGTCCGTTCGCGAGGATTGGAAATCGTTCTTTTTGGTAGGTCCACCAGCGCATGTCGGTAGGATAGGGGTGGAATCTTGAGTTGAAGAAATCGAATGGAGAATAGATGACTATTGATTCTTTCGATGTTTTATTTTTTGCCCCGGGCGAGGTTTTTGTGGGCCCGGGAGAAGTGTCCGGCAGCGAGGGCTCCAATGATAGAGAGTTCACCGCCGAGGATGAGGCCGGCGGTGACTTCGGCGAGGGCCCGGGATTTGTCGGCACCAACGAGGTTCATGAGTTGGAGGCAGGCGTTTTGGGTGGGGAGTCCGGTGCCTCCGCCGACAGTGCCGACCATAATGCCGGGAAGGGTGACGGCCGCATAGAGATCGCCATTGGAATTTTTTTCGAATCGGGTGACGCCGACGGCGGATTCGGCAACGCAGGCGACGTCTTGTCCGGTGGCGAGGTAGAGGGCGGCGAGGCCGTTGGCGAATTGGCCCTGGATTCCGATGGTTCCGCTGAGGACGCCGCCGATGGCGGAGGTTCGCCAGTAGTCGCACATGTCATCGACGGAGCAGTGGAGGCGTTTTTGAACGAGGTCAGCGGGGAGGGTGACCTCGGCAGAGACCTTCTTGCCCCTGGCGGTCGTGAAGGCGCGGGCACTGGCTTTTTTGTCGCCAGAGAGGTTGGCTTCGACGTAGACCTTGGCGGGTGCGACGGGAGAGTGATCGACGATGTGATCGCAGACTGCCTGGGTGGCGATGGTGACCATGTTTTGGCCGGAGGCGTCGGCCGTTTTGAATTCAAAGGTGAGGTAAACGTGATTGCCCTCGATGGTGGTTCCTACGTCGGTGAGTTTTCCGTGGCGAGTCGTGGTGGCGACAATTTCGCGGAAGGTTTCAATTTGGGAAAGAGCCCACATCACGAACTGACCTGCGGAGGCCAGGTTTTCGAAGATAAAGGAGGGAGCGCGGGTCACGGATTCGAAGAGGACCATGGCCGAGCATCCGCCCGCTTCGGTGACGAGAGAAATTCCGCGGTGATAGCTGGCGACCAAGGCAGCTTCCGTGGTGGCCATTGGGATGAAAAAATCGCCCTTGGCGAAGAGACCGTTTATGCGGAGGGGGCCGGCGATTCCTACCGGGATTTTGACAGAACCGATGAGGTTTTCGATATGGCCTCCGTAGGCTGCGAGTTCATCGTTGGAAGTTGAGCCGAGGAGAGTTTCCTGAATTTGATCGGAGGCTCCGGTCCTTTCCCAAATGGTTCGGACACGTTCGGGGGTGGTCTTGGCTGTTGCCGGCAGTCGACGTGGCAGATCCGAAAGGTCTGGTTGCAATTGTTGGGCTGCTTCGGCGATGGAGCGACCTTGAAGGACTTGCTCGATTTGCTGAACCGCCAATTCATGTTTTACTGCCATTGATGGCAGTATGAGGCAGGTGAGGGGAAGGAAGCCAGCGGATAGTTTCGTGGGTGGGAGAACCGGGTCTTGTTCTCAATCGAGATGAGGTGGGAGAGAACGTCCCATTCTGAATTTTGAATAGATTTGGTTGAGGGAGGAGAGAATTGAGGCTTTGGGCTGAATGCTTGAAATTTTGTCTCCCGCCGGAGACAGTTACTTGGCGCGCGGGTGGGCGTTGTTGTAGGCGTCGCGGAGACGTTCCTTGGTGACGTGGGTGTAGATTTGGGTGGTGGAGAGGGAGGCGTGGCCAAGGAGGGCCTGGACAGAGCGGAGGTCGGCACCGTGGTCGAGAAGATGGGTGGCGAAGGAGTGGCGAAATTTGTGAGGGGTGACGTTGAAGGGGATGGTGGAGAGGGCGAGGTATTTTTTGAGGACCGAGTTCAGAGACCGGGTGGAGAGGCGTTTGCGGAGTTTGGAGAGGAAGAGGGGGCCTTCGAAGACTTCGGCAGCACTGCGGTATTTTTGCATGGCGATCATGGCGTGGGAGCCGATGGGGACGAGGCGTTCTTTGGAACCCTTTCCCATGACGCGGACGGTTTCGTTGATGGTGTCGATATCGTGAACATCGAGCGAGGCGAGTTCGGCGAGGCGGAGACCGGTGGAATAGAAGAGTTCGAGGATGGCGGCGTCACGTTCGCGCATCCATGAGGGAGCCTGGCCCTGGAGCTCGCTCTTCATGGGGAGTTCGAGGAGTTGCTCGATTTGGCTGAGAGTGAGAACGACGGGGAGGGCTTTATCGGCTTTAGGAAGTTCGACTTCTGCGACGGGGCTTTTTGGGTAGCCGCGACGGTGGACGAGGAATTTGAAGAATGAGCGGTAGGCGGCGAAGCGGAGGCGGATGGTGCTGCGGTCGAGTTCGTCTTTTTGAAGCTGAAAGAGGTAGGCGCGGAAGTGGTCGGGAGTGAGATTGCGCCATGAGGAGAACTTGTCGCCGAGCCATTCGCGGAAAAGGCGGATGGCGAGGGTATAGTTCTCGAGAGTCTTCGGAGAAGAGTTTTTCTCGGTGGTCATGAACTCGATGAAAGCATCGACTTCGGCATCAATCAGGCTACTCACTCATGGAATGATACAGGATGACTGAATATCGGGGAAACTTAAAATAGCACTTGGCGTGTTTGTTCGATCAAGCTCAGCGGAATGAGGTGGAGGGTGGCGTAAAGGAGTGAGTGCTTTGGTAATTCGGGGTTGGCAAAGCGGGGATTGGGAGGTAAGCGATTGGTCCGATGCCAAAGGTCTTTATAAAAACCTACGGGTGACAGATGAACGAAAGGGATTCCGAGCAGGTTGCTCAGACGTTTTCTGAAAGAGGTTACACTCTCACCCCCAAAGAGCAGGACGCTGATGCGATCCTGATCAATACCTGTAGTGTGCGGGATCAGGCCGAGCAAAAGGCTCTCGGTAAGATGGGCATGATGGGGAAGTATCGCGAGGATCGGGCGCATGTGGTCTTTGGATTCATGGGCTGCATGGCCCAGAGTCGGGGTCCGGAGCTTTTCGAGAAAGTGCCACACCTTGATTTGGTGGTGGGAACGCAGAAATACCACCGGGTGTTTGACTATGTGGACAGTATTTTGAGCCGTCGGCTGGAAACGCGGATGGACGAGGTGGGGTCTGAAATGGTGACCGGGCGGGTGGAAGATGAGGTCATCAAGGTTAACCGTGATCGGATCATCTCGGCCCGCGTGGTGGATACGGATGAAGAGAAAGATAGCCAGAATACCATTCGTGATCACATTCCGCGTGAGCAGCAGCAGGCCACTGCTTTTGTCAGCATCATGCAGGGGTGCAACATGCGGTGCTCCTTTTGTATCGTGCCTGATACGCGCGGTAAGGAGCGGGGACGTCCCATTGAGGATATCGTGGAGGAAGTCCGTACCTTGGTTGGGAAAGGAGTGAAGGAGGTTACGCTTTTAGGTCAGATTGTGAATTTGTATGGCCGGACCGAGTTTCCGAAGGTCGATGGAAAGTCTCCTTTCGTGCAGTTGCTGGAAGCAGTGCACGCGATCGAGGGTTTAGAGCGGATTCGATTTACAAGCCCGCACCCGATTGGGTATCGCGACGATTTGGTTGCGGCATTTACTTATTTGCCAAAGCTCTGCTCGCACATTCACTTTCCAATGCAGAGTGGGAGTGACCGCATGTTGAAAAAGATGCGCCGTCCCTATAAGAATGAGAAATTTCTAGCGATCTGCGAAAAGATGAAAGCAGCACGACCTGATTTATCGATTACCACCGACGTTATCGTGGGTTTCCCCGGCGAGACCGAGGAGGATTTTCAAGAAACCGTTGATTGCATGAAACGGATCGGTTTTGATAATAGCTTCATTTTCCGTTACTCAATACGGAAGGATACGCCGGCGGCGGAGATGGAGGATCAGCTCAGCGACAAGGTCAAAGAAGAGAGAAACCAGGCGCTCTTGCGAGTGCAGGAGGAATTAACGACCACAAAGAACGCCCGTTTGATCGGAACGATCCAGCAGGTTCTCTGCGAGGGGCCGAGTAAGACCAACAAGGCGCGCTTGAGCGGGCGGACCAGTCAGAACAAGATTGTCATCTTTGACGGCGATGCCGAGCGGATGACGGGGCAATTACTGGATATCAAGATTGAGGATTCTACCGGCTATACTCTCTATGGGACGCCTGAGATTCATTAAGAACGCTTGATTTAAGCCTTTACCGTGGGGGTGGGGAACCTAGCTTTGCGGCTCATGAAAGCAGGTCCACATCCTTATCAGGAAATCTCCCTCAGCACCGCTGGGTTGGTTCTTGGCATCATTTTGGTGCTGCTTTACGGTCTCATGCTGTGGAAGTCTGATGCTTCCAAGGAAATCGCAAAGAAGCTGCCTCGAAATTCCAGTCTGGGCACTTACTTCATGGGGTTTGGAATGATCTGGTTTTGGTTGCTGGTGGCGCCGCCGGATAAGGGAATCCTCTCAACCTTGACCATGGATTTAGGGGAGTTCAACAAGGTGAAGACCTACCTGATGTTTGGTGTGCCCTTGTTTTGTCTCGGCATGATTGTTTACGTGAAGGAGTTTCTTTTTGTCCGTGGGCTTGGGCTTTGTCTTTTAATGGCAGCGGCACCTTTGCTCTATGCCTCTGATTTTGAGGGTGCTCCGATGCAGTTCATGATGCCATTGCTCTGTTACCTCATGATCATCAAGGGGCTCTACTTTGTGGGAATGCCCTATCTTTTCCGTGACGGAGTGAATTGGGCGACGGCGACGGACGGTCGTTGGCGTGGATTTGCGATAGGTGGCTTGGCGTTGGGTTTGATATTTGTGACTCTCGGACTGACTGTTTGGCGTGGCTATTGATCGGATTATGACTCCTCCCTGGTATGTCCTGGGGCATCGCAATCCTGATGCGGATGCGATTTGTGCGGCCATTGGACATGCTGCGTATCTCCTGGCCACAGGAGAGACCGATGTGGTGGCAGCCCGTTGCGGCGAGGTGCCCCCACGAGTGAAGCTTGTTTTGGAACAGGCCGGACTTCCAGCCCCTCTTTTGGTTGATGATGTGCGCCCGACGGCCGGTTCGATTTGCCGTAAAAGCGTGGTGGCGGTCAGGCAGGATGACACCTTCTTGATGGCGTATCGCCTGATGGTGGATCACAGCGTGCGTGCAGTGCCGGTCCTCAATAACGGGGGCGAGGTTCGGGGCTTGCTGCACTTTCTGGATCTTCTTCAATTGCTGCTACCGCCTGCGACCGATGGTGGAAATGTCAAACGACTGCATGCCAGTCTTGAGAATATCGGGGCGACTCTGGGCGCGAGTGATGACTGCGGCGCGCCTCCTCCGACGGAAGAAGAGGACCTCATTATGATGGTGGGGGCTTCGAGCCAAAACACGGTGGGTCAGCGACTTGAGGCCGCCCGCGAGGAGGGCTCGATTGGTCAGTATCTCGTAATTTGCGGTGATCGCCCTTTTGTTTGTCGACAAGCGATTGAGTATGGGACCCGTGCCTTGATTGTGACGAGTGGCTACCGGCCTGATCCGGAGATTGCGGAGCAAGCCAGGGAGAAAGGGGTGATCATTCTTTGTAGTCCTCACGATACCGCCACGACGGTAAAGTTGGCTCTTTGTGCCCGGAAGGTCAGGAATATCATTAATGACGATTTTACGGCTCTTGCATCGAATCAAGTCGTGAGCCGATTTACCCGCAAGGTGGCGGCGTCTTCACAAAACTTATTTCCTGTGGTCGAGGCCGGGACACGGCGGTTGCTGGGGGTCTTTTCAAAGTCAGATCTTGTTGATCCTCCAAGGACCCGGTTGTCCTTGGTTGATCATAACGAATTTTCTCAAGCGGTCCAGGGCGTGGAGGAGGCCAAGGTGGTTGAGATTCTGGACCACCACCGGCTATCAGGTGATTTGGTAACGAGGGATCCGGTGAGATTTATCAATGAACCGGTCGGGAGTTCCTCTACAATTGTGGCCCGGCGTTTCCGGGAAAAGGGGTTGGAGCCCGATCCGGCGGTGGCTCTTTGTCTTTGTGCCGGTTTGGTCTCTGATACGCTCAATCTCACTTCTCCCACAACGACCGAGGTGGATGGTCAGATGTTAAGTTGGCTCTCCGGCCTCGCGGGCGTTGATGCCGATCAGTTCGCGGAAGGTTTCTTCGCCTCCGGTTCATTGCTTCTGCATGCAGATGCAAAGGCCATTGTTGGGACCGACCGGAAAGAGTTCAATGAGGACGAGGTTTGCCTCAGTCTTTCTCAAGTTGAGGAGACCAGCTTTAAGGGTTTGGCCGAGCGGAAAGAAGAACTTCTTGAGGAGTTGGCGCGACTACGGCATGAAAATGAATACGGAATCTGTGCGCTTTTAGTGACCGATATCAGACGGCACGACAGCGTCCTGCTTGCAGTCGGGTTGGAGCCCTTACTCTGTAAGTTGCCATTTAGCCGAACCGGTGTGAACGAGTTTTCGGCTCCCGGAATTGTATCACGGAAGAAGCAACTGTTTCCCGCAGTGTGCGAGGCGATTCGATTGCGGGTTGAGTAGGAAAACCTTGAGCTGCGTTAATTTGCCCTTTTTGGGCGGGGAAATCTCACAAGTTACGGAATCTTTTTCCCAAAGAAAAACTCTCTTCGGGTGGTCGTGAAATTGCCCGTTGGAAGGACGACTGGAGCGGTCGATGGTTATTTGGCCGCCTTGGCGGCGTCAGCTTTCTTTTTAGCTTCTGCGGCTTTTTTCTTGGCTTCGGCAGCCTCCTTGGCCCGGGCGCGTTTCATTTCGTTGTCGAATGACTTGCTAGGACGCTCAAGGGTAAATGGAACCTCGGCAATCTGGGGAGGCCAGACGTTGTTCCCTTTGTTGGCGTCTGCGGTCTGCTCGGTGGGATCGACGAGGATTTTAACGACAGGATGTCGGGTGACGAAGAGCTTACTGATGGACTTGTGATTCTTTTTCCAGATCTCAGCAGGGATATTATGGGTCTCCTTCTTACCGTTCTCGAAGTGGAGTTCGACGAGGATGGGCATGATTACGCCGCCATTATTCTCAAAGTTTGCGATGGTGAGATGCTTGTTTGTTTTCAGGAGGCGCTTTTCACGGGGGAGAAGCTCAGCGAGCATCTTCTTGTATTTCTCACGCTGAGCGTCGGTCACTTCAGGGTCCTTCTTCTTGTCGTAAAAATCCTTCAGTCCTTTGTTCTCATCGACATACTTGGGAATCTTACGATTACGTTCGGCTACGATATTCTTCTTAGCGCTTTCTTTTTTCTCCTTCTGAGATTTCTCGAGCTTTTTATCGGGGTCCTGGAGGTCGAGGTAGTGTCGGGTAAATCCAGTGACGCCGATGTCGACATGTTTCGTCGTGTAGAACCAGGAATGCCAGAACCAGTCAAGGTCAACTCCGGCCGCGTCCTCCATGGTGCGGAAGAAGTCTGCAGGTTCGGGGCTTTTGAACATCCAGCGCTGGCTGAACTCCTTGAAGGCATCATCGAAAATTTCGCGTCCCAGAATGGTTTCGCGTAGGATTGAGAGACCGGTGGCGGGCTTGCTGTAGGCATTGGGTCCGAACTGGAGAATCGACTCCGAGTTGGTCATGATGGGCCGTTGATAGCTGCTGGTCATATACCCGATGATGTTTCGCGGGGTTCCGCGTGAAGGATAGTTGTGACGCCACTCCTGCTCGGCGAGCATTTGAATGAATGAATTGAGGCCCTCGTCCATCCAACTCCACTGTCGTTCGTCGGAATTGACGATCATTGGGAACCAATTGTGGCCCACTTCGTGAATGACCACGGAGATGAGGCCGTTCTTCGTGCCTTCCGAGTAGGTCCCGTCCTTTTCCGGGCGTGGACCGTTGAAGCAGATCATGGGGTATTCCATCCCGTAAACGGGGCCATTGACGGAAATGGCGACCGGGTAGGGATAATCAAAGGTGTATTTGGAGTAGAAGTTGAGGGTGTGGATGATGGAGTGAGTGGAGTAGGTGCTCCAAAGTGGTTCCGCCTCGTTGGGGTAGTAGGACATGGCCCACACCGGCTTCTGGCTGGTGATGAGCTTATGCCGGACGGCGTCCCAGATGAACTTTCGAGAGGAAGACCAGGCGAAATCGCGAACGTTCTTGGCCTCAAAGATCCAGGTTTTTGTGCCTTTTGGTTTGGTTGTTTCGTTCTTGGCCGCTTCTTTCGGAGTGATGATGAACATCGGAGCCTCGGCGGTCTCTGCTTTTTTGAGGCGTTCCTTCCAAGCCGGCTTTAGGACCTTGTCGGGGTTTTTGAGTTCACCGGTGGAGGCGACCACGTGGTTGTCCGGAGCGGTGATTTCGACGCGGTAGTTTCCGAATTCGAGGGCGAATTCTCCTCGGCCGAGGAAGGCCTTGTTTTGCCAGCCACGAACATCGGTGTAAGCACAAACACGTGGGAACCATTGGGCGATTTCGAAGATTTTGCCGCCCTTTTCGAATTTCTCCATGTTACTCCGTCCCCAACTGGTGCGCGAGTCGGTGATGGTGTAGTGCCAATCGATGAGATAGGTGAAGCTCTGGCCGGGCTTGAGGGGTTGCGGAAGGTCAACGCGCATCATGGTGTCGACAATACGGTGCTTGAGTTCATTACCGCGTGCATCGGTGAGCTTGTCGATCTTGAAACCTCCATCGAAAGTTTCCTTGAGGAGGAGAGATTCGAAGGAATCATACTTCATCTTGCCGAGCTGCGGAGCCTCGCTGCTTTGATGGCCCATGGAGCCCGGTGTGTATTTGTTCCGGTCGAGCTGCATCCAGATATACTTCAGGGTATGAGGCGACTGGTTGTGGTAGACGATGCGGCCCGTACCTGTGAGGAGATTTTTTGGCTCTTCAAGGGAGACCTTGAGATCGTAATCGGCCCTCTGTTGCCAGTATTTCGGCCCCGGGGCTCCGGAAGCGATACGTGCTTCCGTGGGAGTGGGCCAAACTTCTTCAAGCTGACGGAAGGGGTCATTGTGAAACTCAATCGGGTGAGCGAGGAGGGCGGAAATAAGTCCAAGAAGGATGGCGGCAATCTTCATAAAAGCAGGAGTTGAGCTGAGTTGAGCTGAGCTGCGCGAGGCTATGGCCGATTCCGCGGAATGCCAGCCTCAATGAGATTACTCGAAATGGTAGGTCGCGTCTTTGACGATGACATTTGGTGGCAGCTTCTTTTCTTCAAACCATTGATACCCGGTTTGGAGATTTTCCCAAAACGGGAGCCAGCGGTGATCGCGATGGCTTGCCAGGTTCTCATCACTCATTCGGAAGGGAAAAAGATGAACGCGGAAGAATTTTTGACCGCCTTTGAAGGCAGAGTCAGCGAGAGTATAGATTTCCTCGATTTTGGAGTTGGTCATGGCCAGGCAACCGATGGAGACGTCCGAACCATGAATCATGATGAAGCTCCCGGTTCGAGCGTGGGCTTTGTCGAAGCGATTGGGATACCCGATGTTGAAAGAGAGATGGAAGTCACTCTGCGGGTTCATCTGATCCGGGGTGACGAAGTAGAATCCCTCGGGGATTTGTCCATCTCCCTCGCGCAACTTTGGACCGGGGCCGCCGGAAGTCCCGGCGATATGATAAGTGTCGAAAAGGGTGAACTTTCCCTTGTCTTTGGTCCAAAGCTCGAGCTGTCGTTCTTTTTTGAAGGCCCGGAGAAAGATGGGAGATCCCCACTTGATCCCTTGGTTCTCGAATCTCTCCTTAAGCCCCGTGGTGACTTTTTTGGCAGCCGCCTGAAATCGTTTGGTGCCATCGGCATAATCCTCGGGAGAAATCTCGATACTCTGTGCGCTCGCGGAGGTGTTGATACGCACAAGGGTAAAACCTCCAACTGGGATGAGGAAAGCCAATAGTAGGAGGCGGCCCTTGATTTTCACTGGGATGAGTATGCCCCAAGTGGTGGGGTATTTCTAATTCCAAATCTGTCAACTTGCCCCTTTGACTAACGATGTGAAGTTATTTTCAAGTTCATGAGAACAGCAATCGAGGCTTTTTTGCTAACAGTGGCGTGGGGATGTGGGGTCGCGATTTGCTCAGGCACAGCGGTTTCCAGAGCGGGTATCGATCCTGCTGGTTGCTCCGGCGAGTGGAATTTTCCTCCTCTGTCGACGGTCCTGATTTGACGCGGGGGCAAGTGGCCGCTTGACTGCCGACGTGCCCAGACCGGAAAAGAAATCACGCCGCATCGATTGGAAGAAGACCTTTGGTCTCTATAGCTACCTCGGGAAGTATCGTAAGATCTTCATTCCGTCGGTGGTTGCCCTGTTTTTGACTGCCTTGCTCTCGTTGGCATTTCCTTATTTCCTGGGGAGTTTGATCGGTTCGCCGCAGGAGGCGATGCAGGGTGGAGCCGATGTCGAGAATGTCGGGCAGAAGATTAATCAGGTGGTTATCACCTTGCTGATCATTCTGTGCATTCAGGCTTTTGTGGCCTACTGGCGGGTGCGTGGCTTTATCAAAGCAGGCGAGAGCGCTCTCTGCGACTTGCGACAGGATGTTTTTGCCCGCTTGGTGCGACTGCCGATGCCCTGGTTTATGGAACGCCGGACCGGAGAAGTTGGATCCCGCTTCTCGGCTGATCTGGCGATTCTACAGGAAACGCTCATCACGACGATCCCTCAGATGGTGAGGCAATCGGTCATTTTTCTTGGAGGGTTAATTTTTATCTTCATCGCTTCAGTGAAGCTCTCGCTCTTTATGCTGGCGATGATTCCGGTCGTGGTTTTGGTGGTGGCGATCGTAGGTCGTAAGATCCGCAAGTGGTCGCGGGATGCTCAAGATCAGCTGGCGCAAAGTAACATTGTCGCCGAGGAAGCGGTGCAGGGGATTGCCGATGTGAAGGCTTACTCCAACGAGGCCTTTGAAGAAGAACGGTATCGGAGTGCGCTCGATGAGTTTTTGGGAACGGTGATCAAAGGATCAAAGGCCCGCGCAATGTTTGTGAGCTTTATCATCTTTATCCTCTTCGGGACGATCTCGGTCGTGGTGTGGTTCGGTGCCGGGATGATGGCGAAAGGCCAAATTACGACCGAAGAATTCACCCACTTTATCCTCTTCAGTATCTTCGTGGGAGCTTCACTGGGATCGCTGCCTGATATCATGAGCCAGCTTCAGAAGACCCAGGGGGCGACTGAGCGGATTCGTGAGATTCTGAATCACGAAATTGAAGACCAGCGTGACGGAAGCGACGACACCCTGACTGGCTCGGTGTCAGCAAAGGGTCTTGTTTTTTCCTACCCATCCCGGAAAGAGACCAAGGTTTTAAGCGGGGTGAATTTCGAAGTTGAGGCGGGACAGCGGGTCGCAGTGGTCGGGCCAAGCGGGGCCGGAAAATCAACGGTCTTTTCACTCCTCCTTGGGTTCTACGATGGTGATGAGGGCGGGCTCTTTTTTGACGGGAAACCGTCTGGTGAAATCCCCGTGACGACCCGTCGAGCTGCGATGGCGGTGGTTCCGCAAGAGGTGCTTTTATTCGGAGGAACGATTCGGGAAAACATCGAGTATGGACGGCCGGGGGCCAGTGAAGAGGAAATTATCGCGGCGGCCAGGAAGGCCAATGCTCACGACTTCATCTCGGGATTCCCTGAAGGTTATGATGCCATGGTGGGGCCCCGCGGAGTCAAGCTCAGCGGTGGTCAACGTCAGCGGATCGCGATTGCGCGAGCCGTGCTCGCGGATCCCAAAATTCTGTTGCTCGATGAAGCGACGAGTGCCTTGGATTCCGAGAGCGAGCGTCTGGTGCAGGAAGCGCTGGATGAGTTGATGAAAGGGCGGACGAGCCTGATTATCGCGCATCGTCTTGCGACCGTGAAGAGTGCTGATAAGATTCTCGTTTTGAAAGAGGGCAAGATCGTGGAGGACGGAAGCCACGCCGATTTGATGCAGAAGGATGGGACTTACCGTTTGCTTGCAGAGACGCAGTTGCTGACTTAGCTGACGGATTCAAATATTGCCATCTCCGGCTGAACTTGCTTCGCAGTGTCATGCCGACATCTTTCCGGGTGTGATAAAGTGAATTGCGATTCTCGGCTTGACCCTGATTTTTCTGAGCCCGGAGGGATTACCCGTCTGCGCTTTGACGGAGTGGCAGCGGAAGACGATCAGATCGGCCATTGATGGCAAGACCCTGCGAGGAAGTAGAACCAAGGAAGAGCGCCACATTCATGCTGTTAGTGCCCGGGCTTGTAACAAAGGGCTCCCGCTTCCGGACCTGAGGGGATTTGCAGCACAGTTCTGGAATGCAACACGCCTCCCTCTTTTGATCTCCCTATCGGTGAAGGAAAACTACGTCGCTGCTTCTGTGCGTGGCAGAAGCTTGGCGACCACCACGAGGAGGAAGGCGACGAGGAGTCCGAGGGCGAGCCAGAGCCAGGGGGATCCCGCATCGATCTGGCCGCGGTTGCGGGAGCTGAGGAGTTCTTCTGCATCACCAAAGGTGGTGGCTTGATGCTTGGCGGCGAGGAGTTCCGCCCGGACGAGGCGCAGGTCGTAGCGAGGCGGTGTGGCATCCTGGTTGCCGAAGTAGAGATAGAGTGGAGCGGGGTCACTGCGTTTGAGAATCAGAGAAGGGGCGGGAAGGTGCACGGTGACCTCCTCGAGCGGGATGGGTGGGTTGTCGCCGTTGTCGGTTTCGAGGTAGAAGGTTTGCGGGAGGCGGCCGTTGCTGAGCGAGAGGGATAGACGGGACTTGGAGTCTTCAGTGGTGGAGGTCTTGGTCCAATGCGCCGAGCCAAGTGTGCGGGTGCGCGGATTGCCGAGCGAGTCGCGCTCGTGCACCAGAGCCCGGAAGCTGCGGGTAAAGAGTGGAGACGGAGAGTTTGCACGAAGTTCGCGGGCCGGGAGCTCGTCCATGGGCAGAGTGACTTTCCAACGGGAAACGCTGGGCCGATCCGGGTCGGGTTCCTCGATGAGGTTGGGGATGATGGTGTGGGATTTGCCGGAGGAGTTGATGAGGAATGGGATTTGTTTGCCATTCTGGATGACACGGAGGTCCCGAAGGTCACTGCGCGAGCGGGCAAGGGTGAGGGGGTCGGGGATGAGGGCGAGGACGCCGAAAGCGGGAGCTTCGATGGGGCTGCGCCAGCTCCAGCCGGCCAGTTCGATGCCTGCGCCGGTAGGCTGGATCTCCGGGAGGGTGGGAGGCACCCGGAAGTCGGATTTTCGGGTGAGCGGTCCGGGTGAGAGGTGGGTGCCCCCGGCTTGTTTGAGTTGACTGCGGAGTCTGGAGAGTCCGTAGCTTGGTTTGTCGGCCTGACTGTTTCCAGTGAATAGGGACCATGCCCCGGGCTTCGGGGCAAAGAAGACGAGGGTGGTCGGGTAGCGGGTTGCGGAGGTGCCCGTGATGGTGAGCGGGGGGCTGTCACTATTCTCGATGGTGAGGAGCAACTCACCCGCAGGGACGCGCGTATGGATGGGAATGGTGAGGCTTTCAGTGGTGGCTCCATGCTCTCCGATCACCCGATAGAGTGAGCCTTTGCCCAGCGAGTGGGTGCTCGGTTCTCCTTCTCTGGAAGGGACGACGTAGCTGAGGGAATAACTGCGACTGAAGACCGGGTCGGTGATGGCGAGGCTGAGTTCGGACAGATGGAGGTTGGGGCCGCCAAGCTGGAGAGTCTGACGGCTCGTGGAGCGAAGTTCCTCGCGTTGGCCGAGAGCGACCAGGTGGGAAACCTGCTCCGTTCGCTTGCCCGCGAGGGTGATGTTGAGGCCCGTGCAGGGGATCGGTGCGGAGCGGTCGTCATCAATCGTGACGCGAAGGTGGGACCATGAGGCCGGCGGGAGAGGAATGCGTAGCCGGCTCGTGCCGTTGGGCTGCCGGAAGAGAACTTCGCTCGGGGCAATGAGCTTCCAGTCGTTGGTGCCGGACTTGGCCTCGATTCGAAGCGATTTGAGGAACTCGCGGGCAGGGGTGAGCAGGGTGATGGCCTCGATTGCTTCGTGGGTGTTGGTGGCAGCTTCAAGCACGGTGGTGCGCGCTACGAGGCTTGCCTTGAAATCAATGGTGGTTCGTTCGCTCACCCGCGGGGCTTGGGGTGAGTCGAGGAGGTAGGGCGTGGTGATTGCGTCGGGTGATACCACGCGGAGGTCGGCGAGGGATGCCCGGGAAGCATGGAGGGTTTCCGGTGGCAGGGCGAGGAGGGTCAGGCCGGAGGTGTCGACCGTAACGGCCTGCTGCCACTGCCAGGCGGTGTGGTTTGTTTCCTGCGCGGTGAGCATGGCGACTGAACCGAGGATGAGGAGAGAGACGATTTTCATGGGGAATGGAAGCGGAGCTGAGCCTCTTGATGTTAGGAGGAGGATGGGGGATCTTCCGCTTGTGTGGATCGGTTGAAGAACTGCTGGTAGAGGAACGAGGTGATGAAGGCGATGATGGCCACGCCGATGAGCGCCCCGATGCGGAAGATGTTGTCGATGGCGGAGAGGTCATGGATGAAGACCTTGAGCAGGGTGATCCCAAGCAGACCGATGGCCGTGTAGCGCAAGGGTCGGGCGCGGAACCAAATGCCAAGCCCGAGGAGGGCGAGCGAGAAAAGTCCCCACGCAATACTGTAGGTCATGTCGCGGGCGAAGTTTCCACCGAAACGGAAGGCAATGAAGCGCTCGCCGGGTTCGCTGAAGAAGTCGGCGATCTCTATGTTGAGCAGGAAGAACAGGAGGACCCCGCAAAATCCGTAGAGGACAGCCCGCAGGTTCACTGCTTGGAATCGTCGGTGCTTTTCGGGCAGCCACCAGCCACCGAGAAACTGGGCGGCGGCGACCAAGCCGAAGGTGTAGAGGTGCCAGTTGAAGATGGCGGTGCCGCTGCGTGGGTAGGACGAAAGCAGGGAAGGGTTCATGGCCAATCTGATGAAGGCGATGCAGAGCAGGGCAAAGCCAGTCCACTTCAGACCATGGTGGGGGACACGTCGGAAGAGCCACAGGACGGCAGCCCCTTCCAGCGCCCAGCTCACCGTCAACCATTGGCGGTCGAACTGGATGGGGAAGATCAGGGTGATGAAAAGGAGGGCTACCCCGCCAAACCAAGCGAGCTGAGATTTTTGAGTGTCGTCCATGTGATGGACGGAGCGCATCACGACGAGGAGGGACACGACGGCGGGGATGGCAAAGGCGGCCGGGACCAATCCCATCATGTCGTTCGGAAAGGCCCGAGCGATGAGGTTGTGGAGGAGGAGAAAGTGGCCGATACCGGAAAGGGCACTGGCGGCCCATGGGCCAAGGCTTTGGTTACAGGCCTTGCGAAATACGAAGGGAAAGGCCGTGAAGAGCACGTAGAAGACGAGATACCAAATCAGGGCGAGACCGGGTTCGTCGGGATTGAAATGCTCCATGTGCCAGACTCCTTCGACGGCAAGTGTGCAGAGCAGCGCAACGGGGGCGAGGAGGGGGACGCGCCCGAGGAGGGTGAGCCCCAGCAGCAGGATCCCCAGCAGCATGGCCACGCCAAAAATCGGGCTCGGATTTGCCACGGGGAGGACCAGAATGGTGAGGACGAGCAGGATGAAGGGGAGGGCACCGGAGAGGGCGGGGAGCAGGGTAACCGGCGTGAGCCACTCCGGGAGGCCCGAGGACCCGGTCGCCGAGCCTCCTGCAGTTGTGCGTTTTCCAAGCCACAGGCCAGCTACGGCGAAGAGGCTGCCGAAGACGATGACAATAAGTAGAAGAGGGAGGAGGGAGGCGATGACGGGTGGGCCTTGAAAGAGCCAGACGACAGCGCCGATCATGGTCAGGACGAGCGCGGCGACCACTGGTGCGATCGCGCCGGAGCGGAAGGCAAGTGCGATAATGAGCAGGTCGGCGATGAGAATGGCCGGCCAAACGAGGAGGGATACTTCGGGGAGAACCAGAACGGTCAGCAGCATGAGCACTAGTCCGAGGGGCATGAACCAAGGGCTGGTCTTGCTCGTGACGGGATCAAGTTGACCAAGATTCAGGCGCTCATGAATGGCCGGGTAGAGGGCAAAGAGAGCGCCGAAGAGGATGAAGAGAATCAGGGCGCTGCCGAGCAGCTCGGGAGTCAGGGCGGTCCCTGTCCAAATGGCCAGGTGGAGGAAAGTGATCAGGGCGGCTCCGAGCTGAATGGAGCGGAAGATGGAGGACATTGCTCCGATGGCGAGCGCGGCGATGCTGAGTGTCAGGACATAGCCGTAGAGAAGGAAGGGGCGAGCGGTGATGCCCTCATCGCCGAGGAAGACGAAGGCAAAAAGCATGGCAAGCGCCGTCACCCCGAGGGCGGCATAGGCTGGATTACGATCCTGAGGGCGAGTTTGCTTGGTCCACCAGGTGGCGAGGACAAAGAGCCCGCTGAAGAAGAGAAAAATGCCCATCGGGACAAGAGTTGCGGCTCCTTCAAAGTAGCGTCCGGCATCGAAAAACTTGCTGAACCACCCGACTTGCATGTAGGCGGTGCCAAGGGCGGCCGCGATCGTGAGGAAGCTCCAGTTGCGATGCCGGGCGACCAACAAAAGTCCAACGTCGAGTAGGGCGATGTAGCTGAAAAGCGCGAAGACGTTGTCTTGCACGCTGGGGAGGAGGAGGGGGCTGAGGAAGCCACCGATCATGCCCATGACCGCCACCACCAGCGCTTCGAAGCGGATCGCGATGAGGAAGGCCGCCGCTGTGACGAGTGTCATCAGAGCAAAGGTGACCGGTGGGCTGAAGGCCGGGAACTGGTAGACGGCATGGGCTGCGAAGCTGACTCCGTAGAGAATGAGGATACCGGTGGCGCAGAGGGACTGGGCGAGGACCTGAAAACTTTTCTTACGCTGTGTCCAGAGACCACCAGCGAGGAAGCAGGCCCCGGTCAGGAATCCGAGTGCAACCCGCACTGCCGGTGGAATGAGGTTCTTCTCGAAGGCATACTTCACGAAGAAAATGACACCGAGAAACATGGCAATGCCGCCCAGCCAGGCGAAGAGTTTGACTCCCATGAATTGTTCCAGGGAGACCTTGGTTGTCTCCGGGGGGGCTGCTTTCGCTACGGCCGAAGGTGCGACCGCTTGGGGGGTGGAGCTTACCGGATCTGTCTCTTATACACATCTGACGCTGCCG
>CAJXVQ010000075.1 GCA_913060685.1 uncultured Verrucomicrobiales bacterium | reverse complement strand
GAGATCAGCCTCGGTCTCGTGGGCTCGGAGATGTGTATAAGAGACAGGTCCAGACCAGTGACGAAGCGGGAAGGCCTTGTGAAAGCAGACTTTGGAGGGTGGTGAAGGCGACCGGGCCCTTTCGTTCCTGATTTTCGGCGTAGAACCAGCTGGAGGTTGGAGAGGTATTCATTGGGAGGTTTCGGTAGAAGGCTACTAAAGCATTGACGCGGCTTCGAAGATCAATCTTTCAGTTGTCTCCCAGTCGATGCATTGATCGGTGATTGATTGTCCGTAGGCGAGCTGGTCGAGAGATTGGGGGAATTTTTGGCTCCCGGCGTGGAGGTGGCTTTCGAGCATCGCGCCTATGACAGAGGTGTCGCCTTGGGCACGTTGGCGGACGATTTCTTCGAAGACCGCAGGCATTTGTTCGCAATTTTTGCCGCAGTTGGCGTGGGAGGCATCGACCATGATTCCCGGGGCGAGGTCGTTCTTGAGGAGGATGTCGCGGGTTTTCTTGATAGAGTCAGGATCGAAATTGGGGCCGTTTTCGCCGCCTCGCAAGATGAGATGGCAGTGGGGATTTCCGGCAGTTGAGATTGCGGAGGCCACTCCTTCCTCTGAAACCCCGAGGAAAGTTTGGGGATGGGAGGCTGCTTTGATGGCATTGACGGCGGCGGTGACATCACCTGAAGTGGTATTTTTGAATCCAAGTGGCATTGAGAGGCCGGAGGCCATTTGCCGGTGAGTCTGGCTCTCGCTGGTCCGCGCTCCAATGGCGGACCAAGAGATAAGATCCGCGATATATTGGGGGGTAATGGGATCGAGGAGTTCGGTGGCGGTGGGAAGGCCGAGCGAGAGGATGTCGGTGAGGAACTCGCGGGCTAGCGTGAGTCCCTTGTGAATATTGTCCGAGCCATCGAGGTCGGGATCCATGATGAGGCCCTTCCAGCCGACGGTGGTGCGGGGCTTTTCGAAATAGACCCGCATCACGATGAGGATCTTGTCCTTCACTTCATCGGCCAGCATTGCGAGCTTTTCAGCATAAATGCGGCAGGCGTCGGTGTCGTGGATCGAGCAAGGGCCGACGATGAGAAGAAATCGGGAATCGGGGACGAAAAGAGAATCGCGGATGGCTTCGCGGGAAGAGAGCACGAGATCGGCCTGTCCCTCAGTGCGGGCGACATCGTGCATAAGGATCGCGGGCGATGGAAGAGGCGCCTTACTGAGGACGTTAACGTCGGAGATTTTTGCCATAAAGTGCAGAGTCTTGAGTTTTCGAGTTCAAGTATCAAGCCCGTCTTGCTACAGATCTTGTATGCAAGCCAAAGGTCTCCAACTTCTCGAATCTCTCACGCAAGCCCACAGTGTTCCCGGATATGAGGACGAGGTGCGGCAAATTTTCGTTGACGAGCTGGGAGGGCACGGGGAGTTGTCCTCAGATCGTAACGGTTCTGTCTGGTGCACCAAGGGGAAGGAGGGTCCCAAGGTTTTGGTGGCTGGTCATATGGATGAGGTTGGTTTCCGGGTTCAGAATATTCTTCCAAACGGGTATTTAACGATGGTTCCGGTGGGTGGCTGGTGGGGTCACGTCCTTCTTTCCCAGCGAGTTGAGGTGAAAAACCGTCACGGAGTGAAGATCATCGGGACGATAGCCTCCAAGCCTCCGCATTTTCTGAGCGAAGCAGAACGCAATGCTGTCATCGGGGTTCCGAACATGTTTGTTGATATCGGGGCGCGCTCGGGCAAGGAGGTCGAGGAATGGGGCATCCATTTGGGCGATCCCATCGCTCCCTGGAGTCCGTGGACACCCATGCACCAAAGGGATTGGTATATGACCAAGGCGTTTGACAACCGCGTCGGGATGGCCGGAGCGATCCAGGCAGGGCAGGTTGCGGCGCCGGCGAGCTGCCAATTGATCACCGCAGGTACGGTTCAGGAGGAGCTGGGGCTTCGGGGAGCCAAGACTCTGGCCAATGCCACAAAACCGGACGTCGCAATTGTTTTGGAGGGACCTCCCGCTGACGACACCCCGGGCATGCCAGCCAGCGAGGGCCAGGGGGTGCTTGGGGGCGGGGTCCAAATTCGCCTCCATGACCCGAGTGCGATCATGAATCCACGTTTGGCGCAGTTCGCGATCGATATGGCCCGGCAGGAAGGAATTCCCCATCAGGTGACCGTTCGTAGCAGCGGAGGCACGGACGCAGGCTCCTTTACGCTCGCAAATGAAGGCATTCCGTCGGTCGTGCTGGGAACGCCAGCTCGCTACATTCACTCCCACAATGGAATCATTTGTGCCTCCGACTATCACGCCATGGTCGCGCTCACCATTGCGATGGTTAATCACCTAGATGAGAAGACCGTGGCCGGATTTACACAGTTTATATAATTATCAGGATGGTTTGTAATGGAGGTTATTTTCCAAATCTGTTTTTCTTTGCAGCGTGAAGGAACTTTGGGAAGTCGCAATCCAACCGCATAACCTGCCACTGACCTGCGTGGTCGGGCTGTTTATGCTTTATTGGGTCGTCTGTATCCTGGGCGTTTTTGGCCTGGATACCCTCGATCTCGATTTGGACGGTGATCTGGATGCTGATGTTGACTCTGCCGGGTCATCGCCCTTGGTCGCAGCTCTGCGATTTGTAAATGCCACCGACGTCCCGCTGATGGCTGTGCTCAGTTTCCTGTCAATCTTCATGTGGGTCATCACGATGATGGGGAACTATTATTTGAACCCCGGGCTTAATGACTGGGTCATCATGGTGATCTTCGGAGCGTCGTTTATCATCGGCGTGGTTCTTACCAGGGTGGCCACGGCACCTCTGGTCCCGATCTTTCGTAAGATGAAGGAGCTGGAAAAAGCGGAGCCGGCGGTAGGAGGCTTCGGTGTCGTCATCTCAAAAATAGTCGATGAAAAATATGGCCAGGTTGAGCAAAAGCGAAAAGAAGGAGCTCCCGCCATTCTTAGTTGCCGGACCAGCGGTGGCGAACCCATCCCAAGGGGGACTGAAGTTGCGATCGTCTCTTACGATAAAAGCACTGGAATCTATCTTGTTAGAAAACTCTAAAACTAAATTAAATGAATACATTAAACGTTATCGCTGATGCGCCATGGTGGCTCTGGGCCATTGTTCTCCCCGTCGCACTTGTCTTTGTGGGCGTCCTTGTCCTAATCATGATGTTCTACCGCAAGGTGGAGAAGGGAACCGCGCTCGTTGTCACGGGTCTCCCCAAGACCAAGGTGATATTCAACGGCGGGGCTGTGATCCCGTTGTTCAATCGCGCCGAACTCATGGACATTTCCGTGAAGCGAATCGAGCTGGATCGGACCGGTAAAAACGGACTGATTTGTAAGGACAACATAAGGGCCGATATCAAGGTGGCCTTCTTCGTGCGGGTCAACAATATTGAGGACGATGTGCTGAGAGTTGCCGAATCGATTGGCTGTGATCGAGCATCATCGGAGGATGAGATTCGGGCTCTTTTTGACGCCAAGTTTTCAGAGGCCCTGAAAACGGTTGGTAAGCGGTTTGACTTTACGGAACTCTACGAGGAGCGGGATACCTTCCGCGATGAGATGTTGAAGGTGATTGGCACTGATTTGAACGGCTTCGTCCTCGATGACGCCGCGATTGATTACTTGGAGCAGACTCCGCTCGATTCTCTTGATCCCGACAACATTCTCGATGCCGAGGGTATCAAAAAGATTACCGAATTGACCGCAACGCAAGCGAAGCTCGCGAACAACATCCAGCGGGACAAAGAGAAGGTTATCAAGCAGCAGGACGTGGAGGCTCGCGAAGCAATTTTGGAGCTGGAACGTCAGTTGAAAGAGACGGAAGCGAAGCAACAGCGTGAGGTTGATACCGTTCAATACCGCGAAGAAGCGGAAGCGATGAAGGTGCAAGAAGAGGAGCGGCAGAAGGCCGAGCAGGCGCGTATTTCCGCCGAGGAAGAGATCCAAATTTCGGAAGAGAACAAGCAACGGCAGGTTCTGGTGGCCCAGCGCAACAAGGAGCGGACCGATGGCGTGGAACTCGAGCGGGTTGAGCGTGAACGGATGCTCGAGGAAATCGAGCGCAAGCGGGTGACCGAGCTGAAATCAATCGAGGCCGAGAAGGCGATTGAGATTCAGAAGAAGGAAATTCAGGAAGTCATTCGCGAGCGGGTGGCTGTCGAGAAAGGGGTCGTTGAAGAGCAGCAGCGCATCAAGGATACCGAAGAATTTGCCACTGTGGATCGATACAAGCAGGTCACGGTGACGACTGCTGAGGCGAAAGCCCAGGAGACCTTGATCCAGAGAATCAAGGAAGCGGAGGCCCAGAAAGAGGCGGCCCAGCTTAAAGCTGATGAAGAGGCTTACACCGTCGTTAAGGAAGCTGAGGCGGCCAAGACCGCAGCTGAAATGCGGGCTGAGGAGCGCGTTATTCAGGCTGAGGCCGAAGAGACCGCTTCTGCGAAGGAGTCGTCTGCCAAGAAGATGATGGCCGAAGCGGTCGTCAAAGAGTCCGCCGCTGAAGGTATGGGTGAAGCTGATGTTCTCCGTGCCCAGGGTCAGGCCGATGCGGAAGTTGCCCTTGCCAAAGGTCAGGCCGATGCCGAAGTTGTCCGCGCCAAGGGCGATGCTGATGCCAATGCCATCGAGCAGAAGGCCGCTGCCATGAAGCTCTTCGAGGAAGCTGGTCAGGAGCACGAGGAGTTCAAGCTTGAGCTCGAGAAGGCCCAGACCATCGAACTTGCCGAGATTGATGTGCAACGCCAGATCGCCGAGCAGCAAGCGATCGTGGTGGGTGAAGCCCTCAAGTCCGCGAACATCGACATTGTCGGCGGCGAGACCGAGTTCTTTGACCGGATCACCAAGGCCATTACCACAGGTAAAGTGGTGGACCGGACCGTTGGCAACAGCCAGGTTCTTGATGATGTGAAGGAGACCTTCTTCAATGGAGATCCCGATTACTTCAAGAGCCAGCTTTCAACCTGGATCGATGACTTTGGAATCAAAACCGAGGATCTGAAAAACCTCAGTATCTCGGCTCTCCTGGGCAACCTCGTCGGGACCGCCAAAGGATCCGAACGCTCAAAGCTTGTCGGCATGCTCGGCGCTGCCGAAAGGTTCGGAGTCAGCGAAATGAAAGCAGCCGATCTTCTTAAAAAACTGGGCTAGCCTTTTTAAACCACGGATCTTCACGAATTTTCACGAATGCCTACCGATGCTGGACTTGATCTACAAGCAGGAGTCCTACGATGTTATCGGGGCCTGCTTTGAGGTTTATAACGAGCATGGGAACGGATTTGTGGAGCCGATTTATCATGAGTCACTTATTTTGGAGTTTGGGTTGCGGAAGCTGCCTGCGGTTTCCGAACCCCAGCTCCAGGTTAAGTATAAAGGCACGGTGTTGAAAAAGACCTGCCGACCCGATTTCGTTTGCTTCAGCAAGATCATTCTTGAAATAAAGGCCGTCAAAGATCTCACCGACGAACATCGTGCACAGGTTTTAAACTACCTAAAAGCGACTGGTTTCAAGCTAGGTCTCCTCGTGAACTTTGGTTCCCAGGAAGAACTCCAATACGAACGAATCGTTCTCTGAAATGATAAAAGCCCCCTCAACCAAGATTCGTGCAAATTCGTGCCGATCCGTGGTTGAAAATCCCTCCAAAACCCAAGCCCCTCCACCAAGCTTTCATAAGTTTCGTGGTTGGCTTAAATCCAGATGCCAGAAGAAAAACAACAATTAGAAGGCGGTGCCTATGAAGTCATTCGTGCCCGGCTTGAAAAAGGCGGCGGTGAACTTCAGACCCGGTTGACTTCGCTTAATGCGGAGCGTCAGGAGGTCTTTGGTGCGGTTGAAACCGAGTTGGTCTCGACCGAGCGGGTCTCAACCGATCACAATTGTGTGCCTCGTGACATCATCGCGGTGGGGCACAATCGCTTTATTTTCGGCTACAATATTCAATTTGGTCTCAAAGCGACGACTGCGATTGAGGATGTCTTCTCTGCTTACGATTACGATCCGGAGTCGCACACTTTCAGTGGCGCAGATATTTCCGAGGTTTTTGCCGATCCGAGCTTTGTCGACGACTTCAAATATCTCTTCAAGTATTACCGTGATGCCGTTTTCGTGAAGTTCATGGTCATTGGCCCGCATCTCTTTATGGCGATGCGGATTGGCAAGGCCATCACGGATCTTAAGGCCTTTAAGTGGTTGATCAAAGGCGATGGAACTCTCGACTATGTGGGGAACCGGTTCGATCATGAGTATCAGTTTCCACCCCAGCAGGAGTTTGAGTGGAAGCGCGCTCATCGCGACATGCAGCGCTCGGGAGAGCATCCCCATATCTCGATTGAAGACCGGGTCTTTGTTGAGACTGTCGGAGGAGATCTGACGATTAAGGTTGAGGATAATACCTCATCGGGTTCCGGGATATACCAGGAACCGGTCACGGAACTGGATCAAACGCTGGATGATGCCGAGATTCTTTACGCGACGGTGGGTCCGCTCATTTTGTTGAAGGTTCTTCCTTACCGGGAAGAGCTGCATCGCTATCTCGTTTTTAATGAGAAGACGCAAACGGTGCATCGTATTGACGCGATAGGACACTCGTGTGTTCTGTTGCCCGATGATCAGGGGCTCATTTTTTCGAACGGTTACCTGCTGCTCACGGGGGAGTCGAAGATCTTTGAGACCGATCTCACCGACATGCGGTTTGAACGCAGGATTCTGAGCGCGAACGGGGAGGATACTCTTTATGTTTTCTACAACCGGGTGAGCGGGGATTACGTGCTCCTCTCATATAACATGATTTCCCAGTCGGTGGAAACTCCAGTGATCTGCAGCGGGTATTCGCTCTTTCCGGATGGGCGCATGATTATATTTCGGAGTGAAGATGCTCCGTCGAAACATCATGCCCTGCAAATATGGCAAACATCGTACTTGAATGACGAGGTTGCCGCGAGCCAGGCTTCCAATAGTGATTCTCTTCTCTTTAAGATTGGTAATTCCGAGTTGGTTCGAGGGATGGCCGAGTGTCGTGAGGTTCTCACTCTTCTTAGGAAGGACGATAGCTATGGGGATCTCTATTTGGATCTCTCCAAGAAGTCCGGAGACATCATCGATTCCTATTTTTGGCTTGGGCAGAAAGAGGCCGGAGATCTCGCCCGGCCCCTGAAGGATATCCGCGGAGCTGCGACTGCTGCGATTGACGAATTTGAGAAAGTCCAGGGACTGCGGCGTTCAACCGGTGAACGGACCAAAGCGGTTCGAGAGTCTGCGAATGAACTCCTGCGATCGATCCGGCATTCTCCGGCCGATGATATCTTCGGATTTGTGCATCACCTTTCCGAGCTTCGGAAAAGCCGGGGGGAGGTCATCGGGCTCCGCGATCTGCGGTATGTCGATGAGGCTTTAATTGAGGCGCTTGAGACGGATATTATCGAGGCTGCGGAGAAGACGGCGAATAAGACGGTTGAGTTTTTGCTCAAACCTGAAGCGCTGAATCCTTATCGGAAGGCGGTCGAAGACCAGGAGGCCCGTGTTCCCAAATTGGCCAAGGTGGTCGAAGCTGATGAAGTGGCGGAGGGGCTTGATGCTGCGGGTGGTGAGCTGGAGATGCTCATTGATATCGTAGGGAATCTTAAAATTGAGGATGCCACTCAAACCACCGCAATTATCGATAGCATTTCGGCGATCTACTCTACCTTGAACGGAGTTCGAGCGGGCCTGAAAAACAGACGTCTTGATCTTGCGAAGGGTGAGGGAGAAGCCCAGTTCGGAGCCCAGATGAAGCTTCTGAGCCAGGCCGTGGTGAACTATCTGGATCTCTGCGACACCCCTAAAAAGTGTGAAGAGTATCTCACGAAGGTCATGGTTCAGTTGGAGGAACTGGAGGGGAAATTTTCCGAATTCGATGACTATGTCGATGAACTTTCAAATAAGCGGGAGGAGATCTACGAGGCCTTCGAGAGCCGGAAGCAGTCACTGCTTGAGAAGCGCAATCGCAGGAGCAACCGGCTCGTAAAATCAGCCGAGCGGGTCCTCTCGGGGATCCAACATCGTCTCGAAGGGTTTGGTGAGATCAACGAGATCAACGGCTACTTCGCGAGCGATCTCATGATCGAGAAGGTCCGCGATATCATCGAGGAACTGACGGAGCTGGGTGATGCGGTGAAAGGGGATGATATTCAGACCCGCCTCAACACCACGCGCGATGACGCCGTGCGGGCGCTCAAGGATCGCAAGGAACTCTTTGTTGATGGCAAGGCGATCATCAAGTTTGGCAAGCATCGCTTTTCGGTCAATGAGCAGGAACTTGAGTTGAGCATCGTGCCGAGAGAAGGCGAAATGTGTTTTCACTTGAGTGGGACGAATTTCTTCGAGCCTGTCAAAGATGAGGCCTTTCTGGCTACAGAATCGGTCTGGGATCAGGAAGTGATTTCGGAAACCAATGAAGTTTATCGGGCGGAGTGGTTGGCCTACCAGTTCTTGCGGGAAGGTGGGGATGAGACCTTGGAGGAGTTTATGCAGCCCCGTTATAGTGAGGGGTATCTCAAGGGAGTTCATGACCTGGATGCGCGGAAGATTGCTGAGGCTCTCAGACCGATGGAAGAGAATGCGGGACTCTTGCGCTATTCCCCGAAGCTTCGAGCAGAAGCGGTTCTTTTCTGGCTCTCATGGGAAGATTGTCCCGAGAAAAAGAGGCTCGCGATCAAAATGGACGCCAGCGGGAAGCGTGGGGCCGAAGTTGAGATTCCCCCGGGATATCTCAAAGAGTTGGAAGAGCGAATGAGTGGAGTGGAGGAAGCGAAGCGGCATGATGCCGCTGCTTATCTGGCTGAAGAACTTAGGCAGGGACAATCGTTTGTTATTTCTGCCGATGCGGATGCCATTTTGAAGTCTTTTAAGAGATCTCAAGATCTCAGCGAGATTCTGGAGTCACTTTCTGATCACGTTCCAAGTCAATACGAGGTCCTTTTTGATTACCTGGGGAATGAGGAGGCGGCGGTGCATTATCTCCTGGGCGCGTATTCTCCGACACAAGTGAAGCATGTCGAACTTGAGGCTTCGATTGAGGAACTCAAGGGGAGTCATTCACGGATCAAAGACGGGGTGATCGAAATTGGTTACCACGAGTTCATGGACCGCCTCGGTCGTTTTGCGGGTGATCAGGTTCCGACTTTCCGGGCCTATCTGGAAACGAAGCAGGATCTTGTTGAGACGAAACGGGAGGATATGCGCCTTGAGGAATTTAAGCCTCGTGTGATGTCGGCCTTCGTTCGAAATCGACTGATCAACGAAGTCTATCTTCCGATGGTGGGTGACAATCTGGCGAAGCAAATGGGAACGGCAGGGAACGATTCTCGGACAGACCGAATGGGCCTTCTCCTTCTGATCTCCCCTCCGGGCTATGGAAAGACGACCTTGATGGAGTATATCGGGAATCGCCTCGGATTGACGTTCATGAAAATTAATGGTCCGGCCTTGGGGCACCATGTTACTTCCCTGGATCCGAACGATGCTCCCAATGCCTCGGCTGCCGAAGAGGTTGAAAAATTGAATCTTGCGCTTGAGATGGGTGATAATGTCATGATTTATCTCGATGACATTCAGCACACCAATCCCGAATTTCTTCAGAAGTTCATCAGTCTTTGTGACGGGCAGCGGAAGATCGAGGGCGTCTACAATGGCAAGGCGAAGACCTATGATCTCCGTGGCAAGAAGATCGCGGTGGTGATGGCTGGTAACCCTTACACGGAGTCGGGTGGCAAGTTTCAGATCCCGGACATGTTGGCAAACCGTGCCGACACTTATAATCTGGGCGACATTCTGGGCGATCACGAAGATGCCTTCAAAGTGAGCTTTGTGGAGAACTGCCTGACCTCAAACAGCGTGCTGAAGAAGTTGGCGAGCAAGAGCCAGAAGGACGTCTACGCGGCGCTGGCTGTTGCCGAGACGGGTAGCAGTGAGGGGGTTGATTTCGAGGGGAACTACACTCCGGCCGAGATTGAGGAATTTGCGCAGACCTTGAAGCGACTCTTGCGCGTTCGAGACACCATCATGCGGGTGAACATGGAGTACATTCGTAGCGCGGCGCAGGAAGATGCCTACCGCGTTGAGCCAGCTTTCAAGCTCCAGGGTTCTTATCGGAATATGAACCGCATTGCCGAAAAGGTGCTGCCTTTGATGACGATGGAGGAAGTCGAGGGGCTGATCTTTGATCACTACGAGAACGAGTCGCAAACTCTCACGACGGGAGCTGAGGCAAACCTCCTGAAATTCAAGGAAATGGAGGGGGTGCAGTCCGAAGTGGAGGTGGCTCGTTGGACTCAGATTAAGAAGGGCTTTGGGAAGCAGAAGCTTCTCGGAGCAGGAGGCGAAAATGATCCGGTCGCCCGGGTGGTGGCGCAGATGAGCCAGTTCAACGATGGCTTGGACGCCATCAGCTTGGGCTTGAGCCGTCCGCCGGCCCTTGCCGAGGGATCGATTGCCCAGCTTCGCCAAATCATCGAAGGCTTGCGGGCGGTGCCGGTGCAGGTGGATATCAACGTTGTGCCGGTGCAGGACGATGACGACAGCATTGAGAGCATTTCCAAGCGGCCTCAAGCCCCGCCGATCGATATTGAACCGGAGGTTCGGCAGGGTGAGGACTTAAAGTAGAAAGAATGACCTTCCGGCTGATGGGCTGGATCAGGCGCGAGGCGCTTGAAAGGGCTTCACTTTGCCGTTCTCGAGGGAACCGCCCAGCCAAGCAAGGAGTTGGTTCATTTCCGGATGGTCGTGGCGGAGGGATTGGAGAGATTCCCAGCCGCAGTGGGTGCGTCTTTTTGCCGAGGCAATTTTTTCAATCCGGAGTCTTCCCATGAGAGCCTCGGTCTCGCGGTCCATCGCGTTTTGAATCTGGGCGGGATGGGGGAGGTCGTCGAGATCGTGGGGGGCGAGGCCAAAGCTGATCACTCCAATGCCAAGTTCGCCGGCGAGGGCGCGGACTTGATCACCCAGTGATTCGTCCTGAATGCTCCCGGCGAGGTAGAGAGTCCCTTCATTGGCCCAGAGCGAGGCGCTCATGGTTTGGAAGAGGTCTTCGCGAAAACTATCATGGTTGGTTTCGACCCTCATCCTGATTGAGGAGAGGCGATAGGGAGGAAGGCCCAGAGTTTGCTTCAGGGCGAGGTGGGCCGGGTCCAATTCCAGACCATCTTCGTCGAACTGGCCGTGTTCCCAATCGATGAGAACCATTTCCGGAAATTTCCAAAGATTGCCAAGCGGAGCGCCGGCGGAGAGGGATTCGCGAAATTCAAAAGTAAAGATGCTTTGGGTTTCGGCATATTTCTGAACGATGGCGCGAAATTTGCCGAGACGAAGCATCGCTTGGTCGACGGCCGAGTTGTCACCCAGGTCATCAAGGCGGCCCTGCTGCATCGCGACAAGTTCCTGGGCACCGGAGAGAGCCGGCATGGAGGCCCCTCGCTTGTAGTATCCCTGACCTTTCTCGACCTTCGCGATCGGAGAATTTGGGTCACAGGACATGACCGAGAAGTGGTATCTCAGCGAGGCATCCGAGTAGTCACCATTCAGGCCCATCCGGAGAAGGCGAATGAGCTCGGTTCCCTTGATGGAATCTCGGGGATTGAGAGGGAGAATTTCGGCGAGAAGCTCGGAAAGCTGGGAACGAAGGCTCATGGATTGTTTCGAAGCGTCGTGTGCAGAGGCTACGATAGATGCAACGGGATGATCGCTGGTTTGGGCAAGCTCCAACTCACTAAATTCTTAAAAATATCAGGAAATTCCCGGGTATCTCCGCATAACTATTTAATTTTTGCTGAATGAATGATTTCGTCTTGCCGTCTCAGCTGGTGAAATGTTAGAAAACCAGCATGAGAAAAATAACGGCATTGGCCTTTTCCATGGCCTTTTCATCCCTCGCTCCAGCGCAGAATGCTGAGCAAATCATGACCTCGGTCCGGCAGGTTGCCGTTCTTCAGGGTGAGCAGACCCTTCAAGGCGTTATTCGAAAAGGTGCCAAAAAGATTCCACTGAATCTTTTCCTAAGGGGCCAGGACATTCAATTTGGGATTAATAATGGCAAAGAAGGATTTCACCTCCGCTTGAAGGAAGATAGCCAGGAATTGTGGGAAATCGTGGATGGGAAGCCGCGGCGGTTCCAGAGTAAGAAAATTGCCGCTCCGATTGCCGGGACTGATGTGAGCTATGAGGATTTGGCTCTGAAGTTTCTTTACTGGAAGAAGCCATGGATTGCGGGGAGTCAAAAACTGAACGGGATTGACTGCTGGCGTCTGCATGTCGTCAACCCGGATAAGGATGGGCTCTATCGTGAGGTGAGCGTCTGGGTGACCAAGAAAGGCCGGGCTTTGGCGCGGGTGATCGGGTATGGGCCTCGTCCAAATGCCATTCCGCTGAAGCAGTTCGAGATCACCGGGATCATGACCGTGAATGGTGTTCAAACCGTCAAGGACATGAAGGTGACCCGGTTTGACAAGAACCGGAGAGTGGGCGGAATTACCTACCTTGAATTTGAGAGGCCAAGGAGATGAGTTTTAAGTTCTGAAGATTGAACAGAAAAGCCCGCTTTGGATTGACCGAAGCGGGCTTTTTTCATGAAGGTTTTGGTCCCTTCGCCGTGAGGGGGGAATCACGCATCGAGATCAAATGCGGTGTGGACGATGCGTGCCGCTTCCTCGATCTGATCTTCTTCGACCGTGACGGAAATCTTGATCTCGGACGTGGAGATCATGCCGATATTGATTTCGGCCTGACCAAGGGCGGCGAACATTTGGGCTGCAACACCCGAGTGGCTTCGCATTCCGATTCCCACGCAGGAAAGCTTGGCGATGCCAGCTTCAGTTTCGATTGATGAACCTCCACCGAGTTCGGCAAGAACCGGCTTGAGAGCGCTTTGAGCCCTCCCGAGGTCGCTGGTGTGCATGGTGAAGGAGTGGCGGGCGAGTTTGTCGCTGGCGATGTTCGAGACGATCATGTCGATATTGACTTCGGCCTCGGCCAAGGCTCCAAGAATACGGCCGGACATGCCGGGGGTGTCTGGGATGCCGGTGATGGTGACCCGGGCTTGGGAGCGCTCGATTGAGACTCCGCGAATGACGACTGATTCCATGGCTGCGTGTTCTTCGGTGACGATGGTCCCCGGGTTATTGTTGAGAGATGATTTCACTTCAAATTTGACCCCGTATTTTTTGGCGAACTCGACGGAGCGGGACTGCATGACTTTGGTGCCAACAGAAGCGAGTTCCAAGAGTTCATCGTATGAGATTTCGGGAAGTTTGCGCGCTTTTTTGACGACGCGTGGATCGGCGGTGTAGACGCCATCGACGTCCGTGAGGATCTGGCAAAGGTCGGCATTGATGGAGGAGGCCACGGCAATGGCGGAGAGATCCGAGCCTCCACGGCCCAGGGTGTGGATCATGCCGTCCTCGGTCATACCTTGAAAACCCGCGACAATGACCGTCCGGTCCTCGGAAATGAAGCGGTTGACGAGAGTCGACTCGATCCGTTCGATGCGTCCCCGGGTGTGGGAACCACTGGTGACGATGCCAGCCTGGCGACCCGTTGCGGAGACCGCGTCGATCCCCATTTCATTGAGGGCGATGGCGAGGAGCGCGATGGACTGTTGTTCGCCGGAGGAAAGAAGGACATCGAGCTCGCGCTCAGTGGGATCATCGGAAAGCTCGCTGGCCAGGGCGATGAGTTTGTCGGTGACTCCTCCCATCGCTGAGATCACGGCGACGACCTGGTGGCCTTTGTCGCGCTCGCTCTTGATTCGTTTGGCCACGTTTCGGATGCGATCAATGGATCCGACCGAGGTGCCGCCGTATTTCTGGACAATAAGTGCCATGAAGAAGATCTCTGTAAAGAGGAGAGAAGATTTAGGCAAGCGTGAGCAGAGTCAAAAAAATCCCCCGGCATCTTGTGATGGCGGAGGATCTGGAGAGAGTGGGGTCGTTTTCTAGCGCCGACGGCGAAGAAGTCCGAGGAGCGAGAGTGCGCCGAGGAGTGCTGAGGAAGGCTCGGGGATTTGGTGGCTGATCTCGAGGTTGTCTATCGTGATTGATTCATTGTTAGATGAGTCAGACTGGCGCAAACCGAAAGCGTTCATTGATTGACCAGTATCACCGACGCTTCCGATGATCGTATCGCCACCAACAGTCAGCGAGCCTGTGCCCGTATCAAGGTCAAACGAGAGAGACACGCTCACCGTTTCGCCAAAATTGAAGTCTGTGGGCAGGGCTGCTTCAGCGGCACCGCCTCCCGATGAGATCCCAAGAGTATAATCAAAAGTGGCCACAGTAGCTGGAACCACATCCAGTCGGGATCGAAAGTTAAAACTTCCAGAGGTGAAAAAGTGAGCAAAATACTCGCTGTCTGTTCCGCCAATCGAGGTATCATCGTTGACCACGATATCGAAGTTTGCGGTGAGCACCCCAGCTGTCTGTGCGGCAAAGCCGATATTTGCATCCTCTGAAGGGGTGCCGTGCTGCACCACGACGGCGCCGCTTTCTACGAGCAAATCGCCAGCGGTCCCGCTGTGGTTTGCCCAGCCGCCGTTGGGAACTAGGCTGCCATCTGCGTATGTGAAGTCATCGGTCAGCAACGTGGCCGCATGGGCGGATATGCAGGTCGCGGTGAGGAATAGAACTGAGGTGAATTTCATGTCGCAATATTGTTTCCAGGTCCTTGAAATGAGGTTAAATATACGTTTATGACGCAATCTGCGTCGTTGAAACGAAGAAAACATCCTGTGTTCCATTTGTCCAACAGTTCTTTATTGAATATATTCACACCGGCCATGAATCAAAGTGTTTCAATGCGGAAGACCACAGGACGATCAGTCAGGCAGTCGAGATTTTCGACCTCGGCGAGGGCTATTTTGAGCTTTCCGAAGGGACACGTGTGCAGGAGGAAGACCATTTCGACGAAGTCGGCGTCGGGATTGTCGGCGTCGACGGGTGAATGAGTGCCGGAAATTCCGATTTTATGTTTTGCGAGGATGGTGGCGATGTCTGCGATCACTCCGGGTTGATCGGTGACGGAGAAACGGACGTAGTAAGAGGTTGAGGTGTCATCGATTTCGATGAGTTTGCCGGAATCCTCATACGGGAGGAAACCGCGGTCGCTTCTGGAGCTACGAGCGACTTCGACGAGATCGGAGACAACAGAGGAGGCGGTGGGGCCCTGTCCGGCTCCGCGGCCATAGAAAAGCGAGTCGCCGAGGTGGTCGCCTTTGACTGCGACGGCATTGAAGACGCCGTGGACGGACGCCAGGATATTCTTTTTGGAGAGGAAGGAGGGTTGGGTCCGGATCTCGATTTCGCCGTTGTCACGGGCAAGCACCAGTGAGAGGAGTTTGACGACGTAGCCGAGATCAGAGGCGAACTTGATGTCGAGAGGAGTGACTTTTTCGATCCCTCTGACATAGACGTCCTTGTAGTCGATGAGGAACCCGTGAGCCAGGGAGCCAAGCAAGATCGCCTTGTGCGCGGCGTCCCAACCATTGACGTCGAGGGTTTCATCGGCTTCGGCATAGCCCAGGCTTTTGGCCTCCTGGAGGGCTTCGGGGTAGGCGAGTCCCGCTTCCGCCATCCTTTGCAGAATGTAGTTTGAGGTTCCGTTGATGATTCCGGCGATGGATTGGATTTTATTTCCAATCAAGGATTCCTGGACCGCCTTGATAATGGGGATTCCCCCTGCGACGGCGGCTTCAAAGTGGATGGGGGCTTGGTGCTCTTTGGAAAGGGCGAAGAGTTCGGCTCCCCGCTCGGCGAGAAGGGCTTTGTTTCCCGTGACGACAGGCTTGCCGGCCCGGAGGGCTGCTGCGACGAGGTCGAAGGCGGCGTCGGTGCCCCCGATGAGCTCTACGACGATGTCGACCGAGGGATCATTGACGACTTCCATGAGGTCTGTCGTGAAAAGTTCAGGCGGGGCGTTTCCTTCCCGCTTTTTGGAGAGGTCACGGACGGCAATCTTTCGGATCTCCATGCACGCACTCTTCTGGGATCGAGAGGCAATGAGGCCTCCATGTTCTTCCAGAATTTTCCAAACACCTGAACCAACGGTGCCAAATCCGGCCATCCCTATCCCTGAAACTGAGCAACTCACGACGGACTGTTAGGGTGATTGACCGGATGAAAACAGAAAAAATCTCCAAGATCGTTGAATTGCACCCTACGCTGGTGACGTTATACTGCAAACAGATGGTCCGCGAATACTCTTGGGAAACTGCCAGCACCTACACTCCGCCGCACCGCGAAGGCTTGGGGTGGTATGCTCTTGTTGCCGTGATTTTGGCACTTTCGATCCACGTGGCGGCTTTGGTGATGGCAGGGAATACCTTCTATCGGGCCGAGATTTCCGAACCGACCGAATGGGTCTCGCGGACGATCCGGCTCTCTGCGACCGAAACCGAGCCTGAAGAAGTCGCGGAGGTTCCCCCCGAGGAGGAGTTGGAGCGACCTGTGGATGACAGTGATTTGGTGGATGATCCCGAGGCGGCCATTGCCGAGCTTGAGAATATCGACATTGATATCGATACGAATCTTGAGGAGTTGTCCCTTCCCGAGATGCGGATTGAGAAGCCCGAGTTGGCGGGCGCTGATGCCGGAGATCTTCTCAAGCCAACGTTGGGAGCGAATGTGAATCCAGATATCCCCGATCCGGGTAAGATTAAAATCGATTTTCCCGAGGCGAAGAAAGGCCAGATCGTAGTCGATGACGGGACGCCCCTGGCGGACGTCCTGAATCCGGATCAACTTGTCCAGGATCTGGGCAAAATGAAAGGGGCCGGTGGAAATGATGCTGCCGGCGCGATCAAGGGGTATACGGGCCTCACCGCCTACGCCAACATGTCCCCGGGAGATCTTCAACGGAACAAAGCGACGATCGGGAGTGATCTTCTCTTTTCATTCAACAGCTCAACCTTGCGTGATGATGCCCGGATCACTCTGCTTACGGTGGCGCAATTGATTGATCGAAATCCCGGGATGTTCTGCTGGGTGGAAGGTCATACGGATTCCTTCGGCGGTGAGGACTTCAACCTTAAGCTTTCCCAAAGACGGGGACAGGCTGTGAAGGATTGGTTGGTGAGGTCGCTCCAGCTCGATCCCAAGCTAATCATTGTGCGGGCAATCGGAAAGTCGGAGCTCATTGTGAAAGACGGGGACCGGGACGTCCAGGCTCCCAACCGTCGTGTTGATATCAAGATGCGTAAAACTCCACCCGATAAGACGGTGGTGAGGATGCTCGTGACACCGGGTAAAGCGGTCTTGGTTCCTGACGATGAAGAGGATATTCCGATCGCGGTTCCGGTGGAGGATGATGAAATTCCAAGAGGAGTGGTTGTTGAGGATGAAGAGATTCCCAAGGCAATTCCGGTTGAGGAATGAGGTGAGAGTTGACCCGGGGCCTCTAAGTTTAGTTCACTGAAGTTGTGCTGAGAATCCTGCCCGAACCCCCTGCCTGGAAGGCTGTTCTCGGATTTGATTTCGACGACACCCTGGTGTTGAAAGATGGTCCTCCCAAAGTCGATGAGCGATTCTTCGATTGCCTGAAGTGGGTGCGTTCCACTTATGGCGCGGCTTGGGGGATTGCGACGGGGCGCTCGCTCTATCAGTTAATCGAGGGCTTGAATGAGGCTCGCTTTCCATTCCTCCCGGACTTTGTCGTGGTGCGTGAACGGGAGATTTTCTTTCCCGGGCAATTTGGACGCTGGGTTCCGCATGACGATTGGAATCGAAAGTGCGAAAAAAATCATCATCGACTTTTCCGAAAGTGCAGGCGGGTTCTGGCGAAGATTCGTAAATTTGTGGAGAGTGAGACTGGTGCCAGTTGGGTCTCGGTTGAAGGCGATGCTGCGGGAATCGTGGCATCGAGTGTGTCTGAAATGGACGCCATTCAGGAAATGATCGAGGAGATGATCTCCCACCGTGATCTCACTTTTGAGCCTGTCTCTTATACACATCTGACGCTGCCGACGATCTACTCTGTGTAGA
>CAJXVQ010000074.1 GCA_913060685.1 uncultured Verrucomicrobiales bacterium | reverse complement strand
CATGGATGTTGTTGGGGGGCTTGGGCATCGCCCTGCCCATCCTCGCGCACTTGTTAAACCGCTTCGAGGTCCGGCGCACCGATTGGGCCGCGATGAAGTTCCTGAACCGTAATGTGCGGGTCCGTTCCCGGCAGATCCGCCTGCGTGACCTCTTGCTTTTGTGCCTGCGTTGTCTGGCGCTTCTCCTTCTCGTGCTGGCCCTCGCCCGGCCAACGTGGCAGGGTGGGACCGGCAGTTGGCTCCCCGGTGAGCCGCGGGCCGGGGTCGTCATCGCTCTTGATGCCTCGTTCAGTATGGAGCACGGGGGAAAGGATGCGACTCGATTCGACCGCGCTCTTGAGCAGGTAAAGATCATCAGCGAGCAGATTAATCCTGGCGACCCGGTCAGCCTCATTTTGCTGGGCGGGGACGACGAGATTCTCGCTCGTAATATGGCCTTTAACGAGGAACGATTCTTCGATCTCCTGAAAAGCGTAAAAGTGGCTCCGGTGGGGCTGGATCTCGACCGTGTCCCGAAGCGCCTCAAGGAACTGCTCGACGATATGGAGGCTCCCCAGAAGGAAGTTTACTTGATCACCGACGTGCAGGAGCGGGACTGGAGACGATCCTCGGCGCGTTTCCACGAGGCCCTCGCCGACCTGCGCAATGACGCAGAGGTTTTCCTCATCCCGGTGCCCGGTGCTCCGGCCAACCTCGCGGTCACCGAACTCAATCTTGTCTCAGGTGTGCTGCGCAAGGGGACCACCGCCCGCTATCAGGCCACCGTGCGCAACTGTGGCACGGAACCCGTCTCTAATGTTGAAGTTCAGTGCCGGGTGGAAGGCGTGCAAATCGACAGCAAGAGGATCCCGTTCATCGCGGCAGGAGGATCAGAGACCGTGTCGCTTTTCGTTCCCTTTCACAATGCGGGACCCACCCGGATTACGGCCGAGATCACCGGTGATCTCCTCCCCTCCGACAACGTGCGGCGGGTTGTGGCAGTCGTCCGGGACCGCGTCTCGGTGCTTTGCGTTGACGGCTCGGACGGCGATGCCGGGCGCCTGATCGTGGCCGCTCTGCTGGCCCGCGATGATGGGGCGCAGGACGAAGATTACGTGGTTCGCTCGGTGCCGTGGCTTTCCCTGCCTTCCGAGCCACTGGAGGAGGTCGATGTGCTGATTCTTGCCGATGTCCCGGAGATCACCCCGGAGCAGGTCACCCAACTCTCGAATTATGTCCGACAGGGGAATGGCCTGGTTTGGTTTGCGGGACAGAATGTGAAGGCTGCGGTGTGGAATGAACGCACTGCCAACGGCCCCAATCCTTTGCTTCCGGCCAGGCTTGGACAACCGGTCGACACAAGGACCTCCCAGGGTGCTGGTCGTCCCTTGGATCCTGCCCTGCCCGACCACAACGTTTGTCTCCCTCTGCAATCCCTGCCCGAGGACCTTTTCAGTGAAACGCGTTTCTTGACGCGCTTGGACGTCGAGCCCACTTCTTCCAGTTTTTCGATCCTCAGCCTGGCGGGAAGCAATGCCCCGATCTTGCTGGAGCATTCGTTGGGCCGGGGGCACGTTTTCCAGTTCACCACTTCGGCAGGAACCAGTTGGAACAACATGGCCCTCACGCCGGTCTTCCCGATGCTCATGCAACAGATCGTGACCTACCTCGCCGGGCGGGAATTCGAGCAGCCACGCCTCGTCGGAGATTCTCTCTCGCTGTCCTACGTCGAACAACCGGATGCCAGCGATGCGGTTTTCGACACGCCGTCGAAGGAAAGCATCACCGTCTCGGTCCGCGAGCACCGCGACCAGTTTGTGGCCATGCTCGAGAACTCCGGGGAAGCCGGCTTCTACGTGGCCCGGGTCAGCGTGCAGGCTCCGGGAATGCCGATCGCGGTCAACGTCGACCCCCGTGAGTCCGATGTGACTTCGCTGAATGCCTCGGATTTGAATAAGAACCTCGAGGGAACCGACATCACGGTGGTTTCGTCGGGGGCGGAGCTCGTTGCCGCAATTAATACCAGCCGCACAGGCCGCTCGTCGTGGCGTTACTTCATCATTGCGGGGCTCATCCTGCTTCTGCTAGAGAGCCTTTTCGCTGAATTTCTTCGTAAACGAAAGAGTTCACGCAGCAAACAAGCCGACCTCATTCCGGATAATCTCACTGGAGCACAAGATGCCTGAAGCGATCCCCCTCATTGCCCAAATCGAGCAGGTCTTCTGGGCCCGCCCTCTGTCCGCCGGCACCCTCGTCGCGATCTTCGCTGCCATCATGGTGTTGAGCCTCTACCTCTATCGTCGACCGTGGGGAATGCCACTGTGGTTGCGGGTTTTTCTTGTCGCTTCCAGAGTGTTGGTCCTCGCCCTGCTCGTGGCCACCCTGATGGAGCCAACCGTGGTGGTGACCGATGAACACACGCGGGTGCGTAGTCTGCCGGTTCTACTCGATGTTTCTGAAAGCATGTCAATGAAAGACCAGCGCAAGCGCCCTGAAGAAATCGTTGAGGCAGCTGCTGCTCTGGGCATGGTCCCACTTGATGATGAAATCGAGGCTGATGAGGCTGTCATGGAACTCGATACAGGACAGCGCCAAAAAATCACCGCTTCCTCACGCCTTGATCTCGCGAAGGCGGTCCTGGCCGACTCGGGCCGTCCGATTTTTGAATCACTCGGAGAGGACCTCGACCTCAGTTACCATTCCTTTGGCCAATCCCCTCGTCTGATCAGCGACGACAAAGTGGTCACGAGTGAAGACCTGGCTGTCTTGGAAGCCACGGAGCCGGGCACCTCGATCGCCTCTTCTCTGGAAGCCGTCGCCAACTCCGGCGGGATCCCCCCGGCGGGCATCGTCTTGTTGTCCGATGGCATCGATAACGCGACGTCGCAGCGGTCCGAAGCGGTTTTGCGAGACCTCGGCGCGCGCGGTATCCCGGTCTACACTGTTCCGCTCGGCCTGCCCGATCCGGACGACGTCTCAATTCGGAATATCGTGATGCAGGAGGTGGCTTTCTCGGGTGACCGCGTGCCGGTCCGGGTCCATCTCCAATCGGAGGGATACGAACAACGGACTGCGCGGCTGTCGGTGCTTCTCAATGATCGACGCGTCTCCTCCCGCATTGTTCGCTTTGATGGCGGACTGCAATTTGAAGAGGTCGACTTTCGTGTCGATGTTTATGAGAAAGGCGCTGCGCAGATCGACGTGGTCATCGAGCCGTTTGACGACGAAGTTTCGATCGTAAACAACCGTGTGACGCGAAGTATCCGGGTCGTGAACGAAAAGGTCAACGTGCTCTACATCGAGGGGAATGCCCGATGGGAGTTTCGCTACCTGCGGGCGATCCTCAAACGCGACCCACGGATCAACGCCACCTTTATCGCGTCCAATGTCGGGCCCGAGGTCGCGCGGAATTCTCCGGAACACATTGAGCGGTTCCCCAACAAACGGGAAGAGGCTTTCAAGTATGACCTGGTCATTCTCGGCGACGTCGATGCCGCCTTCTTCTCCGATGAGGAGCTTGGGCTGCTGGAAGAACTCATCCGGGATCGCGGCGCATCGTTGCTAATGCTTTGTGGCCCGATGCACTCGCCGGGTTCATATACGGGGACGCCGGTACAGACCATGCTCCCGGTCCGCTTCGACCCCGACGAAAAGTGGGGAGAAGTTTCCGAGTCGGTTTACCCGGTGCTGACCCCTGAAGGCCGAAGCAGTTTGGTGATGACACTTGAGAACGAGGAGGAACTCAACGATCGCATCTGGAGCCGTATGGCGCCGATGGATCAGTTGCCGCCGCTTCTGTCTGCCAAGCCTGGCGCGACCGTGCTTGCGGTTCTCTCCGACAGCACTGAGCGGGACCAGAGCTACCCGTTGGTCGCCTGGCAGCGCTACGGGACGGGCAAGTGCATGTCGATTGCTTCGGACCGGCTGTGGCGGCTGCGTTACAAGACCGGCGACAAATACCACTGGCGCGTCTGGTCGCAGTGCATCCAGTTCATGACACTCTCGCGGCTGATGGGGGAGCACAAGCGCATCCGCCTCGAAACCGACCGCTCGGCCTATTCCGTCGGTAGCCAGGGCCGGCTTTATGCCCACGTCCTCGACGACAACTTTGAACCGATTGTGCAATCAGGCTTTGATGTCGTTGTGAGCGGGCTCGATGGAGCTGCGGCCCCACAGCAGATCAGGTTGCAGCCGGACCGCTCGCAGCCCGGACTCTACGAAGGCTACTTCTCGCCGCCCGGGCCGGGACGCTACCGGATGGAGGCCAACGAGGATGATCGCAAGGTCTCAAGCACCACTGAGTTCCAGGTGAGCGAGATTCGTCAGGAGTTGACCGACACCGACATGCGTCTCGACAACCTGCAACGCATCGCCGATCTGACCGGCGGGGCCACCCTTGGCGTCCGCGAACTTCCTAAACTTTCCTCGCTAGTGAATGGCGAGTCGGTGACCACCACGGTTCGCTCCGAGCGACCGCTGTGGGATCATTGGTTCGTCATCCTGCTCCTCGTCGGCCTGCTGGGAGCCGAATGGATCCTCCGAAGAAGACACGACCTGCCATGACCAACGCCTCTCAAGAGTCCTCCTTTAAATCGTGCCTGCACGCCGTCTGGCGCCGCACGCAGCGCAAGCATTTTAGCGCCGGTCTCCTGGCCGTTTTTCGCTGGGGCATCCCGCTCTTTTTCGTTGGCATGGTCATCGACCGCTTCGCCTACCTGCCGGGCGCAGGACGGGCCGTGATCTTGTTGATCCTCCTGCTTGTGTCCTTCTATCAGGCTTGGAAAAACGGTTGGCGGAACCTCCGGCGCTTTGATGCCACGCAAGCTGCGCTGGACATCGAAACCCAGCACGGGGGGTTCGAGAGTCTTCTCGTTACCGCCGTGCAGTTCGGGAACACCGGATCTGATTCCGGGACCTCGAATGCACTTCTGGAAGCGACCAAGCGGAAGGCCGAGAGCGCCGCGCAAGGGGTGGAACCCGCGAAGGTTGTCAACTTTCAAGCTCTTCGGATTCCGGTTCGGGTGGCTTTGGTCCTCGCTGTGATGGTGCTGGTCTTCGCTGTGCTCAGGGGACCCTTTCTTGCGGTAGGATTGACCCGCATTTTCGCCCCCTGGACGACAGTCGCCTATCCGACCAAGACCAAGCTCGATCTTGGGGCAGGGGACCTTGTCGTAAAAGAGGGGGATCGCGCCCAAATTTTGATCGGGGTGTCCGGAGTGATTCCCGATCGGGCAAAACTTTTCCTTCGCACCGGCGAAGGGAGTCCCCGGGAATTGGAACTCGAGATCACCGACGGCAGTTGCGAATACATCCTTGCCTCCGCCTCCCGTGATTTTAGTTACCGGATTAAGGCCGGTGACGCGCGGAGCGAGTGGCATCAAGTCCGCGTAATCAACGCGCCGAGGATTGAGAAAGTGCAGGTCGGGCTCGAGTTTCCCACTTACCTCGAACGCCCGGCCGAGACGGTCGAGGCGTTAACCCTGACCGTACCTCAGGACACCCGGCTCCACTGGGATCTCACTCTCGATCGCCCCATCCGTGAGGTGATGCTCAACCGTGACGGCAAAGAACCACTTCCGCTGCAGGTGACCAACGAGGGCCGTCAGGTTGTCATTGAGGAAGAGGTGGAGGCCTCCCGGGGTTACAGTTTCTCGTGGGTGGAACAGGAACACGGGTTCGAATTCACAAGCCCGCGCTATTACCTTCAGGTGGCCTCTGACCAGCCGCCGCGGGTTGAATTAACTTCACCTGAATCGAATCTCGTCGGGATGATCGGTCGCCCGCTCGGCCTTGCTGTCCGCGTCCAGGACGATCACGGCATTGGCTCAACAGCCGTTGCCTATCGTGTGAACCAACGTGATGAAACAGCCGTTGAACTCAAGCTCTCCCCTCAGGGTGGGCAGGGCGAGCAGCCCATCGACTGGGACTACCGGGAGACACTACCCGACCTGAAAATCGGCGACACCGTATCCTTCACCCTGGAAGTCAGCGACCGTTACCCGGGGCAGAACGGCCCGCATGTCGTTCGCTCGGAGACACGGCGGATGACATTCCTCTCCAAAAAGGATTATCTCGAACAGATTCAGAAGAAGAAAGACCGCCTGCTCTCGCGCGTTCAGACGACATACCGCCAACAGCGCGCGGCGTTTGATAGCGTGGGCAACCTTGAACCGGCCACCGACGGCTATATGCAGGCCTGTCAGGTCGAAGCGATCCGGCAAGAACTGCTGCGGGACCAGCTCAAGGGGATTGCGAAACAGTTGAAGGACTTGTTCGATGATCTGGCCGTGAACAAGGTCTCGGATGCGCCTGAGGGAGAGTCGCTCGACTACGTTCGGACAGCGTTACTCAGCATCGCGGATAAACACCTGGCAAACGCGGCATCCCGCCTGCGACACCAGTCCGGCGTCGCAGGGGGCGATACGCAGGAATCACCCGACCCTGCATTCGCAGCACGTGCCGTCAATACTGCCGCCCGGGAGTTGGGCAGCCTGGTCTTGCTCCGATCCATTGATTCGGCCCAGGAAGTCTACGCCCGGGAAGCCCGCATGCTGGCGCAGATTCAAGCGTCCTTGCGATGGCGAACCGTCCAAGCCAAATCGGCCGGGTCGGGAGTCTCTCTCTCCAAAGAACAAAATAAGCTGGCGGAGTGGACCCATCGCCTGATCGCCGATCTTCAAAGTGGGATGCAGTATAAGAAGCGACCGTTGGCCGTTCTCCGGTTGATTCAAAGTGTCAAGGATTTGCAGACTGCCAAGACGGAAGAACGGATGCGTCAAGCTGCTGTATTGATCACGCAAGGCCAAGCCGATCAGGCGGAGCGTCTTCAGGCCGGGTTGGTCACGACCTTGCTCGATGCGGAGTTCAGTGTGCGCCTCAGTGGGGCATACTCGACGCTGATCAAAACCCGGGATCAGATGCGTTTGCTTGTCAATGTCCAGGCGATGCTCCGCGAACAGTGTGTCGGCATGTCAGCGCAAACCTTTGAGGCACGTGGCACTCAAGTCGCACAAGCCCAAAAACAGCTTCGCAAGCGCCTGCTGACCTTGCTTCTGCCGACCGTTCCTGCGCCGCGCTCCCAGTTGTTTGATGAAACTTTGCCGCAAGCGCCCCCGGTTCAAACCCTGTTGAAGGGAGCCGATCGCGCGATGGCCGACGCGATTGAACAATTCGCTGTCGGTCAACAGGACGCGGCGATCTCACAGCAGCGCGAAGCAGAGCAGGCCCTGACCCACTTGGCGGAGCTCGTGGATCGTTGGTCCGTGGAAATGGGGATTCAGACGCTAGGCCTAAGTACGCTGGTCGCCGTAACAGGCGAGCGCCTAGCTCTCATCGAGGATTACGAAGCGAAGGTGGTTTCACTGCTTGAGAAGACCGATATCGCTGCGGCAGAGGAGCAGAAAATCGATGGTCTGGCCGAGCCTCAACTTCTACTAACCGAGGAGCTGTCGGCATTCAAAGGCGACCTCTTGAAGCAAAGCCAGTCGAATCCGGATCAAGACATCCCGCCACTGCTAAGCCGGATGGAGCGGGCGGAACGAGCGCTGCGTGGTGCGGTAGCGTCACTGAAGGCGAACGACGCCGACCAGGCGATCGGCCACCAGGAGCAAGCGGCCGATATCCTGGCCGAGGCCTTTGCGATCGTTACCACGCAAAACGAAGAGCTCGGATTGCTTCAGAGTTTGCTGATGTTTCAGCGATCGGTTGGGTTTGCCAATGGCTATATGGCTGACATCGTTGCCGAGCAGTGGGACATGATCGCGGCGACCAAGGCCTTGAAATCAGACGACGCCTCGGATCTGCTGCCGATGCTCGCCAATCTGAGACGCTGCATGGATGATATCGCGCCCTTGCTGGACTTAGTGGCCGAGAGAGTGGATGCCGGCTCGCCGTTGGTCTTCGCGGCCTCGGACCTGGATGATGCTGTGGCTTCTCTGGAAATCGGCGACAAGCTCGACGCTCTTGATGCTCAAGACGTCGCGGCCGAATCACTTGAACAAGTAAATACGCTGGTCAAGGCGGTGAAATCGCAGACCGGCTATGTTGCTGAGATTATTGAATTTCTGCATGCCTCCGTCGCGGATACCGCCATGCTGGAATACGAGCAAGAAGAGTTAATGCGCAAGACCCGGTCGGCCACGCCGGCGCAATTCAAAGCCCTGGCAGGGCGGCAGCGTGAGTTGCTTGCCAAGGCAGAAAAAGAGGGAGAAATCCTCGCGAATGTTACCGGGATGTCAACGTATGCCGAGCCTGCCAAGCAGATGCGGGAGGCCTCGGCGCGGCTGGAATCGAACGACGCTCCGGTGGCGATCGAGCAGATGGAGCTTGCGGGGACGGCGCTCAAAGAGAACGCCGAATCCTTGTTTGCGGTGATCAGCATGCTCCACGGCCTGCCGGGTATCGAGATCATGGCTTTTACCGATCCGGACGTTGAGCGATTGCTTGATGTGCTGGCCGTTGCCAGTGCGCACAAGGTGTTGTTCCGGGATACGAATGGCGCCGAGCCGCAGACGATCAAAGCCTTGGCGGCGCAGCAAGGCGAACTCGCGACGCGTTGCCAGGAACTCTCCCGGGTGGGCGAGCCACACGCGATGCTCAAGACCGCATCCGAACAGCTTGTTGCGGCCGCCACGGCCATGCAGTCGTCCGACCGGGACGCCGTCAAACACAGCCAGAAAGTGGCGATGCAAACGCTGCGGCATTTCATCGTTGAACAGGCACTGATCCTGGAGACCGCCGCGCCGCCGGCGTCGGCCACCCCAGGGGACCCGGACGATGGCGGAGAGGGCAGTGACGGCGAGTCGGCTTTTGCCGCCGGGTTCATCTCCGATTTTGTGAGCGGTGAAGCGCCCAAAGACCAGCGAACGGGGTGGAAAGTTCGGGGCGACCGTAACCGGGCCGCACTGAATCAGAACTTCGCACGCGAGCTGCCTTTGGAATACCGCGGCTTGTTAAAAAACTATTATGAGAGGGTTGCAGAATGAATATGATCAATAATCGCAAACAGTGTTATCTGACCACGGCCCTGTGCTTTGTCACGGCCGGTTTTATCACGGGGCCACTTGCCGCGCAGGAAAAGCCTGCGGATGCCCCTTTAGCCGTCGAAGTCCCCGCCACCGCGGAAGCCGAGGCACCCGAGATGACCGAGCAGGCTGAAAAGGCCATCGAGCGTGGTCTGAAATTCCTGATCTCCAGCCAGAATAAGGACGGCTCATGGTCTTCGAAGGATCCAGCAAAGGGTGGGGGTGGGGGATACGCGATCGCCGGCACCAGCCTCGGGCTGATGGCGTTCATGGTCGAGGGCCACTTCCCTGGTTTCGGTCGCTACGGCAAGGCGTTGGATCGCGCGAAGGACTATCTGCTCAAAAGATCCGAGGATTCCCCAACAGGTGCCATGGGCGTGAAGATGTATGAAATCGGCCTGTTCACCATCGCGATGTCCGAGCTTTGGGGAATGACCAGCGACCCCGATGACAATAAGAAGATTCAGGTGTCGTTGGAGCGGGTCGTCGAGGTCATCTTACGATCGCAGAGCCCGCTTGGCGGCTGGCGCTACGCGCCCCGGCCGGACGCCGGGCAGGACACGTCGGTTACCGCGATGGTTTTTGTCTCGCTTGCATCAGCGCGTGAGGCGGGCGTCCTGGTGCCGGCCGAAACGATCGAAAGATTGACCGGCTACCTCCGCGATCAGGCCTTCGACGAGCAGAGAGGTGGCTTCGGCTACCAGGGCAAAGGCTACACCATCGCCTGCACCGCCGGGGGCGTGTATGCCGCGCAACTCGCGGGCAACCGCGACACCGAATGGGTCTCGGCAGCGCTCAGCTCCCTTGAAAACGACCCGAAGATGTTTTCGAGAAAAGACAACGGCCATTTCTACTACTCGCACTACTACGCGATGCAGGCGATGGTCCAGGCTGGCGAAGAACACTACGCCAATTGGTATCCCAAGATCCGGGACTCGCTTCTCGCACTGCAGCAGCCCAACGGGTCGTGGCAGGAGCAGGAGCAGGATTACCCTCACAAGACGCCCATGTCGATCATCATCCTTGGGACCCCGAACCGGTATATTCCCGTCTATCAACGCTAAAGTGAGAGTATCTCAGATGATCAATCACATTCGTCAATCTAACCCGTCCGGGCGTTTGCGGCGTCTTGTTTTCCTGCTTGTCCTGACCCTGAGTCAGTCGGCAAGCGCAGGAACAGGCACAAAGAAGACCGGCAAGCACCTGTTCATCCTCTCGGGCCAATCGAACATGACCGGGACGGTCAAGGGGGCGTTCGCGGCTCGTGTTGAGAAGCGTTTTGGTAAGGAAAACGTCGTCGTCGTGATACGTCAGAAATCGGGCCGCGGCATCCGATTCTGGGTCGCCGACTACCGGCAACCCACCGGTCGCGGTCTGACCGACAAGAAGATGAGTTCCAATGGTCAGGAATACAAACCCCTGATCGAGACCGCATTGGCCGCCTCCAAAGATAATTCCTTCGAGACAGTCAGCTTCATTTGGATGCAGGGCGAATCGGACGCAAACAACCGCCTCTCCGAGGTCTACGAGGAGAGCTTTATCAAATTGGTCGACCAACTCAAAAAGGATCTGGGTCGTGATGACCTGCAGTTTGTGATCGCCCGCATCAACGACTACGCCCGAAGCAGACCAGACAACGATCACTGGCACCGCGTCAGGGAGACTCAGGTCACGCTGGGCAAGACCCCGGGCAACGCCTGGATCGATACGGATGACCTCAATGGCGGCGATGCCAACAAGCCCGACGGTGACATCCATTTCCCCACAGAAGGAGCCGTCGTCCTTGGCCAGCGATTCGCCGACAAAGTCATCGAACTGATCACCAAAAAATAGACACCAGTTTAAATCGGTGAAATAAACTATTTCCTGACGTAATATTGAAAAAACTTACTCCCATGAATAAATTTCCCCGAATGATTATCACCTTGCTTGTCTTGGCCAGCGCAAGCGTAGGAGCTTTGCCCGCGATGGGGCAGGATCAGGCTGACTCGATCTCCGGCGATGAAATCGTCGCGCTGAACGCCAAGCTGGCCAAGGCCGGTGAGGCCGCGTCCGCAGCCAGGAAAAAACTCGCGATCAGGCGTGTGATCCGTGAGGGCGAAGCGCTGCTCAAAAAAAATTCATCCGCGCCCAATCGCTACGAAGCTCTGAGCATCCTCTTTCGCAGCCAGCAGTCTCTGTTCAGCTTGGACAACTCGGCGACAAATCGGAAAGCCCTTCTGGCGACCTGTGAAAAGCTCGCCGCCGCGCCGAACGAATATGCAGCGCTGCGCCTCGATGCCGACCTCTTGCTGACGCAGGCCAAGTCGGCGCGGCAGGGGGCTGACACCCACGCCCGCTCCGATGCGCTCCGTCCCTTGGTCGAGCGCTACCGGGACACCGACGTCGAGGCAAAGGTCATCCGGATCGCCATGATCATGTCGCTGGAGTTCGGCAACACCAAGCTGGTCAACGACCTCCGGAAGGTTGTCGCCCAGCGCTTCCCAGGCGACATGGATCTGATCAACTTCCAGCGTGAGAAGCTGGCGGGCCAAGTGTTTGGCGCGCCGTTCATCGGTGCCTTTGAACGGGGTGATGGCAAGGTGGTGCGATTCCCGATGGACTTTCTTGGCACAACGACCGTGCTCTATTGCTGGTCGAAAGAGAACGACGGACTCGAAGATCTCAAGGCACTGGCCGCCGACTGGAAGAAGGCCAAAGTTGAGCTGAAGGCCGCCGGGCGGTTCCAGATCGTCAGCATGAACATGGACGATCTGCCGGATGCCGGTGAAGAAATCTTGCGCGGGCTGGGGCTCGACTGGCAGGCGCTTAAAATGGCCAAAGGCCAAGACAATCCAATTTACCAAACTTACATCAAACGCGACACGCCGACCATTCTGATCGTGAGTCCGACCGGATATGTCGCGCTGTATCAGTCGGGGGGGCGCAGCAATAGAACCTATGAACGTCGGTTGCAATCGATGATGGCCAGCGCATGGGCAAGACCAGACTATTCCAGCCAGCTCCAGTCGGTCTTCAGCGGCGAGATTCTGGTCATGGATCCCCAGAGAGATTATGATCCCGCCGCGCCACCGGAATACAAAGCTCTTGCCTCGGGTGATTCGGCCAAGCTGCCCCGCACCGCCGCGTCGGTTCCCGAGGACAAACTCCGAGCGATCCAAGCGTGCTTTGTTGATCCGCCGCTGCGTTACAGCACATCATACGACCAGATCATTACGAATTATAAAAAGGCCGATACGCTCTGTCGTGCTGCAATCGCGGCGTATCCGAGGGCCCCTGATCTGTGGATCGTGCGCAACCGACGCATCAGTGCCTTGATGGGTTTGTGGAAGACGCGCGGCGATCAAGATGCATTTGCCTCTGCCGTGGCTGAAGCGAAGGACGCAGTCGAGGGCAGCTACCCGCCGGGCACCGATGTGGTGGCACGGCTCTGTTTGGCAAGGGAGGCGCTTCGTGCTGCCGCCGCCGATCCCAAAGCGATCATTGAGGACTTCATCAAGGCGGCAGGAGGGCAGCAGGCGACCGGCCCGACACTCACCGCGGCCTCGCTTCTCGCGCTGGATTCCGGCGACCGGCTGCTGCACGATCAGTACCGTCGAACCTTCCTGGACAAGCACGCCGATGACCCGACGATGTGGACCGCGACCGCGTTCCTGCTGGATCGCTATCACCGCTACTGGCAATACCACCCGCCCTATACCGCTGGCTGGACTTATGGCCGACGCCAAGGACATTTCCTCGCCATCGGCACACCCGAAGAGGCGCAGCGCACCTTTCAGACCGAGTTGAAAACGCTCGATGACAAGACGGTCAAAATCCCCGAGTCATCCGACGGCAAGTGGACCGTGATCTCGTTTGTCCCGACGGCTGCGGGTAATGGGTATCTGCAGCGTTATGCCGCCTTCGTTGCTGGTCGCCCCTTTGAAGATACCAAGCTGATTACCGCAGTCCTGGATGACGATGCCGATGCGGCACGTAAATTACTCGAAGAGAAGAAGCCCGACAGCTTCCCGACGCTACTCGTACCCGGTGGGTTGAAGAACCCGATCATGCGTAAGCTCGGTATCCTCACAGATGAGGAAAATCCCAGAAATAACATTCTGATGCTCCGGCCCGATGGCAGTATTGCAGCCGCGCTATCGGGGCTGACTATGGGCGCTCAAAAGGGCTCTGTGATTCAGAACGTGATTGAGTTTCATGACGAAAAAATGATTGATGAAGCGCTGGGCCGCGGCGATCTCGATGAGGCCAAGCGTCTGGCCTTCGCGCTCGCGCCTGTCGAAGTTCCGACGGCGCCGGGTGATAAACCGAAGAAGCCTGCCAAAATCTCGATCCCGCATCTGCGCAGTCGGGCCAAGGTTTACCTGGCGATGGGGGATCCAAAGGCCGCCTATGCCGACGCCGAACAGGCCTACTTGGCGGTCAACATCGCCGCCGGCTATATCAGCATGCGAACGGACGAACTGGAAGAGACCGAAGCACTCAAAGCAACCATTCTCACCGCGCTGGAACAGGCAGGGTTAAAGTAGTCGTATTCTCACATGGCGTTCTTCGACAAGTTCCGTAAGTAGAACGCGGTTACCATAGCTTGGCGGAATACTTAAAAGAGAAACCACTCGACAGCCAAACGCTGATTTTTCCGGGGGCTATCGCGAATTCGCTCAGCCAGAAATTGGGTGTTCTGGACGAAGCTGTGGGACTCCTGAACGCCCTTCAAAAGATGCGGGACGAGGCGATCCGTTAGTTACAAGTCACTTGGAGCGGTAAATGACAGGTGCCTGATCTTCGAGACGTAAGGGTGATCACTTCCATCCGGATGAAAAAACAGATGAAGATTAAAAATCACGTCATCGCTACCGCGCTTCTTGTCGGCACGGTAACAGCAACTTCTCTTACCTCGTCGGAACTCGAGACCTGGAAGACCACACGGGCTTCCGGTGACTACCTTGCGATCGCCCGGTCCTACGCCGACTCTATGATCACGCATGGGCGGGACGTTTATGGCGAAAAGCCGACGCCCTTGTTTGTGACCGGATTGGACCGGCGCACGGGGATGAAAATTTCACCGCCTTTTGCCCATGTGAAGCGCAAGCCGTTCATGCCGGGGTGGGAGCGGGATCGCGAATTGCGAGGGTCGGATCGAAACTACGGGCAGGCGGATCCTCTCGATCAGTTGGTCTTGCTCAAACTCATGCATCGCTTGAGCGAGGCCACCGGCGAGAAACACTACGCCGCCGAGGCCGACAAGACGGCGGCCTGGTGGATGGCGAATGCACAGTCTCCGATCGGGCTCTACCCGTGGGGCACGCACACCCACTGGAACGTCGAGAAGGACAGCGGGGCCGGGCAGTTTGAATTCAATCACGTCTGGCCGTTCTGGAAGCTAAATCCCGAAGCTCTGCAGAAGTATGCCATGGGGCTATGGGATCACTACATCCGGGACAAGGAGACCGGTGACTTCAATCGTCATGCCCACTCCCACAAGCACGGCCCCGGCGGCGGCATGGAATTTCCCTGGCCGGGCTCGGCGATGATTGCGACCTGGGCCGAAGCGTATCTGGCCAACCCCGACCCCGAGTATGTGCGGGCGATCAGCACCGTTTTGAAACGCTGGGAGAGCCTGCGCGATGAGAACAACCATCTCGCACCGTGCAGTGATTACGGCGAGTGGGCATGGTACTTGGGTTACATGACCGCCGCCAATCGACTGGATGATTTTGCCGACCGAATTGAGCCGAAAGAGCCGGAACTGGCAAAGAAGATGCGCGATTACGGACGCAAGAATGACGCGGCCTACCTCAAGGTCTCGGACAAGCTGCTCGACGTGAAAGGCGTCGGACCGGTGATGAGCTACCTGCGTGCAACAGGCGACTATAACCCGGAGCGATTGGATATTATCGGTGGCCCCTGGCAGGACCGCAAGGACTACGCCGGATTTGCGGTGATGCTGCACGAGCGCATGAAACGCAATGACTCTCCGGACCTTCAGAAACGGTACCGCCAAGCCGTGTTGGATACCGCCGAGATCTATCTGAGCATCAACCCCGAAGTGCAGTGGAGTGTCTGGGGTGTCAATGTCGCCAATGCCATCCGGCTGATGCTGGCGGCACATGAACTCACCGGCAACCTTGCCTACCTGCATCGTGCTGATCACTTCGCAGATCTGGCTGTCGATCTCTTCCTCGATGATGCGTCGCCACTCCCGAAGCTCACCAGTCAGGATGATTACTATGAAATTGAGTCGGTCACTGATCCGTCCGGCGATGTCTGGATGTTGGTCGCTCTGGAGGTGCATGAACGGCTTGCCAAACTGGACGAGCCGTCGAAGGGCCCCGCGCCCGGGCGCATGACAAGGGGCCGTGACCTTCCAACGCTGAGCAAGGCGATGCGAGAAGCGATCGCGCAGAAGCAGGGCGCGGTATGGGATTGTACGACACTCGCAAGACCTTCCGCAAGCGTGTCGCTGGCCTACGGCACGAACGATGAGAAGACGCTATTTCTCTCCCGGCGTGAGGCGGGCTTCAGTTCCACAAAGGGACTGGCTGCCGACTCCCTCGAACTCATCGCCTCCGATTACCTCAACAAAATTCCATCCCTTGAAGAGGCCAAATCATTCAACGGGCCATACCGCCGCAAGTTCTCCGGCAAGCACCGGGAACCGAGCACGGCCACCTACGGCGGCTTCAAGGATGTCTTGAATCAAGCCGAGCTGCGGTTGGTTAATCACGGAACACTAGCGGCCAAGGTCACGGTCACCACCACCTTTCATGACAGTTGGGACGACCGCGAGACCAAGGAGCAAACCGTCACCATTAAACCCGGCAAGCAGGTTTTGATCGCAGTCGACTCACCTGCAAAACGCTTCATCCGTCGCTTGGATTTTAAAATCGACACGGTTGGATCCGTAAAGCTGACTCACGTTGCGTTCGCCATGACACCACGCAGCAAGTTGAATCCGCTATCACCCGGGGCTGATCTTTCTGCCTTCGACAAGGTAACGCCGAAAAGGGCGCCCGTTCTTTCCGAAGAAGCCATCGTCTTTCTGATCGCCGGACAATCCAATGCCGGAGGAGTCGCCGCCTTTTCTCCCGAGACAAATGAGAAAGCGGGCATGGCAAAAAAGCATCCGACCATTCCCGGTTCGACTGCGAAGGAAGTGGGGATTCCAATCACCGTGAAGGCCTATCCGCGAAGTTTCATCTGGGGACGCGGTTTCGAGCAACTCACGCCCGGCAAGAACCTGAAGGGAGGATACCATGATCCCAATCGCCACGGCATCGAACTTCCCATGGCCATGCTACTCGAGAAAGAGTTTCCCGATGCCGACAAATTCTTCATCAAGCACGGCCCGGGTGGTCACAACCTGCACACGCAGTGGAAGGCGGGTGTCGGTCCCGACTACAGGAATTTTAAAGGCCAACTCGATGGGGCGATGGGGGACTTGAAGAAACGCTACCAGAAGGTCCGTGTCATCGGTCTCTACTGGGATCAGGGTGAATCCGACCGTCCCAAGGCGAACGAATACGGCAGGAATCTACGCACGCTCTTCGCGGCGTTCCGCAAAGACACCGGATTCACGGACCTGCCGATCTTCGTTCGCAAGCACCTCTTCCAACACGGCGACGAGACCTTTACGCCCATTCTCGCGGCGCAAGTAGAGGTCACGAAGGAAGACCCTCATGCCCACCTGTTGGATCTTGATCTCGGCACCAAGGAAAAGAACTTCAAGGCCTGGGCGTGGACCGACAACAACGGCCACCTCAGCAGCAAGGCGTATCTGGAATTGAGCAAAATGGTCTTGGCAACTTCTGAAAAATAGAACGATGAGAATTATAACGATGATGATTGCCGGCACTCTGCTGTCATTGGCAACGGGGATCGCCGCACCGCCCGCGGGCTGGCCGCAGGGCGTGGAAGCAATCAAGTATGCCGCGAGCGTTGACCAGACAAAGCAACCCGCGATGACTTACGGAGCCAAGGCCACAACGAAGCGGCCCTTGCTGGTCGGGCTTCATCCGTGGTCGGGTGCTTATGATTCGGCCACGGACGACGCAGCTTATGCCGCTTGGTGTATCGAGAACGACTGGCACTTCATCCATCCTCACTTCCGGGGACCCAACTGGACGCCCGACGCCTGTGGGTCGGAAAAGATGGTGCAGGATATCCTGGACGCCGTGGATCACATGAAGAAGAAACACGATGTGGACCCTGATAGAGTCTACTTGGTGGGCGTTTCCGGTGGTGGTCATGCGGCACTGCTGATGGCCGGGCGGGCGCCTGAGGTTTGGGCCGGAATCTCGGCATGGGTTCCGATTTCTGATATCCGCGCCTGGTGGGAAGAGAAGAGCCGGGGGAAGAAGTCCAAGTATGCGGGGCACATCGAAAAGGCGGTTGGCGGGCAGCCCGACAAAAACGCCGAAGCGGCTGAAGAATGTCGCAAGCGCTCACCGGTGACTTATCTTGCCCGGGCGTCCGGGGTGAATCTCGACATCAACGCCGGGGTGACCGACGGGCGCAGCGGAAGTGTTCCCTTCACCCATTCCCTCAACGCCTTCAATGCGGTGGTCGCCAAACCAGAGCGCTTGTCTCCCGGGTTCATCCGGGACTTTTATGCTCAACAGAAGGTCCCCGCCGGCACGCCTGAAGCGAAGCACGACCCTCTCTATGGCAAGAAGTCGGTCATCTTTCGCAAGGTCTCCGTGAACGCCCGCGTGACGATCTTCCGGGGCGGACACGAAATCATTCAACATGCTGCGCTCACCTGGCTTGCCGCTCAGCGCAAGGGGACGCCTGCGGCGTTTTAATCATCACCCGAAGAACCCGGACGACTACGCGATCGGCGTGGCCACCAGCAAGGATGGCATCAATGCGCCTCTCATGCCTCTTTTTTAAAAGACTGCGCACATTGTGCCACGAGGGCTCCCGCTTTTGGGGTGGGGTGTTTGAAGGCTGTCTCTTATACACATCTGACGCTGCCGACGATCTACTCTGTGTAGA